>CANGUJ010000301.1 GCA_947456845.1 Burkholderiales bacterium
CATGTAGACCGCGGCGCGCAGTGCACGGTAGCCTGCATCGAGGTGCCCCGAAGCGAAGCCAGCGCCTTCGGCGTGATGGCGGTCGACCGCTCGCACCAGATCCTGGATTTCGTGGAAAAGCCCGCCGATCCGCCCGCCATCCCCGGCAAGCCCGACCAGTCGCTGGCCAGCATGGGCATCTACGTCTTCAATACGGGCTTCCTCTTCGACATGCTCGATAAGGACATCCGCGAACCGCATTCGAGCCACGATTTCGGCAAGGACATCATCCCGGCGGCGGTGCGCATGGGCGTGGCCTGCGCCCACCCGTTCGCGCTGTCCTGCGTGAGCCCGGAAGGCAAGGAGGAAGCCGAGCCCTACTGGCGCGATGTCGGCACGGTCGACGCCTACTGGTCGGCCAACATCGATCTCACCATGCCCACCCCGGCGCTCGACATGTACGACACCAACTGGCCGATCTGGACCTACCAGGAGCAGCTGCCGCCGGCCAAGTTCGTGTTCGACCGCGACGACCGCCGCGGCATGGCCGTCGATTCCATCGTCTCGGGTGGCTGCATCATCTCCGGCTCGCGGGTGTCGCGCTCGGTGCTGTTCTCCAAGGTGCGCGTGAATTCCTACTGCGCCATCGAGGGCGCGGTCCTGCTGCCCGGCGTCGAGGTAGGCCGCCACGTACGCTTGAACCGGGTGGTCGTCGACCGCGGCTGCCGCATCCCGGAGGGCATGGTCATCGGCCATGACCGCGCGGAGGACCAGCGCCGCTTCCTGGTCAGCGAACAGGGCATCACACTGGTGACCCAGGACATGCTCGACGCCGCGCAACGCGGCAGCTGACCGGCGCGAAAAGGCCAAAAAAAAGAACAATGCGTGTCCTGTATGTGAGCACCGAAGTTCACCCTGCCCTGAAGACGGGCGGGCTGGCCGACGTGAACGCCGCACTGCCCGGGGCCCTGGCATCGCGGGGAATCGACGTGGCCCTGCTGCTGCCGGGCTTTCCCGCCCTGATGGAGGCCGCCACCGCGGGCGGCGCGCCGGTCAGCCTCGGGGCGGCATTCGGATGCCCCCTGGTCAACCTGATGCCCTGCCGCCTGGGCGACCTGCCGGCCTGGCTGATCGACGCGCCGGCCCTGTACGGGCGCACGGGCAATCCCTACGTCGGCCCGGACGGGCAGGACTGGCCGGACAACGCACGCCGCTTCGCCCTGCTGGGCTGGGTCGCCGCGCGCTTCGCCGACGGCGGTATCGGTGACTGGCGTCCGGATATCGTGCACAGCCACGACTGGCATGCCGGGCTGGCCGGCGCCTATCTGCGCGCGCGCGGCGGCGCCGGCCCGGGAAGCGTCTTCACCGTGCACAACCTCGCCTATCAGGGGAACTTCCCGGCCACGACATTTCCCGACCTGGCCCTGCCGCCGCATTTCTTTTCCATGCACGGCCTGGAATTCCACGGCGCGCTCAGCTTCATGAAGGCGGGACTGTTCTACGCCGACCGCATCACCACCGTGAGCCCGACCTATGCGCGCGAGATCCAGAGCGCTGAACACGGCTTCGGCATGGAAGGGCTGTTGCGCTCACGCGCGGGCGCGCTATCCGGGATCCTCAACGGCGTGGACACCTCGACCTGGGACCCGCGACGCGACCCGGCGCTGCCGGCACGCTTCTCCGCCGACGCCCTCGAAGGCAAGGCGGTGTGCCGCCAGGCGCTGCGCGCCGAGTTCGGCCTGCCGCAGGCCGGCGGGCCGCTGTTCGGCGTGGTCAGCCGGCTGACCGCCCAAAAAGGGCTCGACCTGCTGCTCGAAGCCCTGCCGGCCATCGCGGCCATCGACGGGCAGGGCGCCCTGCTGGGCACCGGGGAGCGCGCCCTGGAGGCCGCCTGGCAGCTCGCGGCGGCGAGCCATCCGGGGCGGGTGGCTGTCAGGCATGGCTACGACGAGGCGCTTGCACACCGCATTTTCGGCGGCGCCGACATCATCGCCGTGCCTTCGCGCTTCGAGCCTTGCGGCCTGACCCAGATGTACGGCCTGCTCTACGGCGCCCTGCCCCTGGTGCGGCGCACCGGTGGCTTGGCCGATACGGTGCACGAGGCAGGCCGCGTCGGTGCCGCCACGCACACCGCGGCAGACGCCCCGGGCAACGGCTTCGTGTTCGAACTTCCGCATGTGACCGACCTGTCAGCGGCCATCGCGCGCGCCGGCGCGCTCTGGCGGTCCCCCACCGCCTGGCAGGCGGTGCGAAATGCCGGCATGCGCGCCGAGTTCGGCTGGGCGCACGCAGCCGGCCACTATGCCGACCTGTACCGGCAAATCCGCCCGGAAGCATGAGCGGTGAGGACGGCTTGTTTGAACGCACCGGTTTGGCGTACGCATGCTGCTGGCACGCTCGTTGCACCGGCCGTGCCGCATGGGCGCGCAGGCGGGCATCGCCGCGGCAGCATGCGCGTCACCCGGTCCGAACCCCTTTCTTGACGCAGGTACGATGACCACACCGCAAATGAATGCCGGCCTTCCGGAAGACAGCCTCGGCAGCGATGCCGAATCCCTGCGCACGTCGATCGCGCACCACCTGAAGTACACGCTGGGCAAGGATTCCGTGGCGGCCTCGCCGCGCGACTGGCTGTACGCAGTCTCGGCAGCCGTGCGCGACCGCCTGGTGCAGCGCTGGATGGACACCACGCGGCGCCAATACCGGCAGAACGTCAAGCGCGTCTACTACCTCTCCATGGAGTTCCTTCCCGGACGCGCACTCACCAACGCGCTCATCGCGCTCGGCCTGTACGACCAGTGCAACGACGCCGTGCGCGCGCTCGGCATCGACATCGATGAACTGGCCGAGCTCGAGCCGGACCCGGCGCTCGGCAACGGCGGCCTCGGCCGGCTGGCCGCCTGCTTTCTCGACTCGATGGCCACGCTGTCCCTGCCGGGCTTCGGCTACGGCATCCGCTACGAGTACGGCATGTTCGCCCAGCGCATCGTCGAAGGCAGGCAGATCGAATACCCCGACCATTGGCTGGTGGCGGGCAATCCGTGGGAATTCGCGCGCCCCGAGGTCAAGTACACCATCCGCTTCGGCGGCCGGGTGGAGGTCCACGACAAGCAGGCGCACTGGGTCGATACCGAAGATGTGCTGGCCATGGCCTACGACACCCTGGTGCCGGGCTACGGCAGCTCGGCGGTCAACACCCTGCGCCTCTGGTCGGCCACCTCCAGCGAAGTCATCAACCTCGCGCTGTTCAACCAGGGCAACTACACCGCCGCCATCGAGGACAAGAACGCCTCGGAAAACGTCTCGCGCGTGCTCTACCCCGACGACAGCACCGAGCACGGGCGCGAACTGCGCCTGCGCCAGGAGTACTTCTTCGTCAGCGCCTCCCTCCAGGATCTGCTGCGGCGCTACTTCAAGACCCACACGGGCGTCGAGCAGCTGGCCGACAAGGTGTCGATCCACCTCAACGACACCCACCCGGCGATCGCCGTGCCCGAGCTCATGCGTCTGCTGGTCGACGAGCACCGCATTCCCTGGACGCTCGCCTGGAAGCTGACCACGCGGATCTTCTCCTACACCAACCATACGCTCATGCCGGAGGCGCTCGAGACCTGGCCGGTGGCGATGCTGGAGCGGGTGCTGCCGCGGCACATGAAGATCATCTTCGACATCAACGAGCTTTTCCTCGACCAGGTGCGGCGCGAACACGGCGACGACGACGACCTGATGCGCCGCGTGTCGCTGATCGACGAGACCCACGGCCGGCGGGTGCGCATGGCCTACCTCTCGGTGCTGGCGAGCCACAAGGTCAACGGCGTCTCGAGGCTGCATTCGCAGCTCCTGCGCGAAACCATCTTCGCCGATTTCGACCGCCTGTTCCCCGGCCGCATCGTCAACCGCACCAACGGCATCACCCCGCGCCGCTGGCTGGCACTGGCCAACCCCGACCTCGCGCGCCTGATCGACCATCGCATCGGTGACGGCTGGCGCGCCAACCTCGACGAACTCGCGCGCCTGCGGCCGCTGGCGCAGGATGCCCGCTTCCAGGCCGAGTTCGCCGCCGTGAAGGCCGCCAACAAGCGCCGCCTGGCCGACTACATCAGCCGCGTCACCGGCATCGCCGTCAGCCCGGACTCGCTGTTCGACGTGCAAATCAAGCGCATCCACGAGTACAAGCGGCAACTGCTCAACGTGCTGGGCCTGATCGCCCGCTACAACCGCATCCTCGCCGAACCGGGGCGCGCCTGGATACCGCGCACCGTGATCTTCGCCGGCAAGTCGGCATCCGCCTACTTCATGGCCAAGCTGATCATCCGCCTCATCAACGACGTGGCGGAGGTCATCAATGCGGATCCGCGGGTCGACGGCCTGCTCAAGGTGGTGTTCGTGCCCAACTACGGCGTCTCGGTGGCGCGCAACATCATTCCTGCGGCCGACCTGTCCGAACAGATCTCCACCGCCGGCACCGAAGCCTCCGGTACCGGCAACATGAAGCTGGCGCTGAACGGGGCGCTCACCATCGGCACCGACGACGGCGCCAATGTCGAGATCCGCGAGGCGGTCGGCGACGACGACATCTTCATCTTCGGCCTGTCCACGACGGAGGTGGCTGCGGCGCGCGCACGCGGCTACCAGCCGCGCGACCACTACGCCACCAGCCCCGAACTGCGCGAGGTCATCGACATGATCGGCGGCGGCCATTTCTCCTCCGAGGAGCCGACCCGCTATCACCCGGTCGTGCAGGCCCTGCTCGACCACGGCGACCATTACATGCTGCTGGCCGACCATGCCGCCTACATGGCCGCGCAGGACCGCGTCGACGCGCTCTACGCCGACCGCGCCGCATGGACCGCGAGCGCCATCCGCAATGTCGCGGCCATGGGGCCTTTCTCCAGCGACCGCACCATCCGCGAATACGCCGAGGGCATCTGGCGGGTCCAGCCGCTGGCCCGCTGACCGCCGGTGACCTCCCCCTTGCATACTGCACAGGCGCTGCCCCCGGAAATCGTCGCCGCGCTGATGGAAGCGCGCGCCGACGATCCCTTCGGCCTGCTCGGCATGCACGAGGGCAAGGCGGGGGTGCGGGTCACCGCGCTGCTGCCCACGGCCTCTGCCGTGCGCGTGGTCTCGCCGGCGGGGGCGTGGCTGGGCACGCTCGAGCGGCTGCACCCCGAAGGCCTGTTCAGCGGGGTGGTCGGCACCGGCGCGGCCAGGTTCGACTACCGGCTTGCGGTCGACTGGCCGCTCGGCACCCTCACCATCGACGATCCGTACCGCTTCGGCCCGCTTTTGGGCGAGACCGACGCCTGGCTGATCGCCGAGGGCCGGCACCTGCGGCTGTACGACGTGCTGGGCGCGCATCCGCGCGAGATCGACGGCATCGCCGGCACCGTCTTCGCCGTGTGGGCGCCGAATGCCCG
>CANGUJ010000302.1 GCA_947456845.1 Burkholderiales bacterium
ATTCTTGCCCAGATACCTGGCTTGCCTGCCGATGTTCCTGGCAGGCGCCGTCGCCGCGCAGGACTATCCGGCACGCCAGATCCAGATGGTGGTGCCGTTTTCCACCGGCAGCGCCAGCGATGTGATGGCCCGCCTGGTGCTCGACCGCATCAGCGCCGCCTCGGGGGCGCGTTTCGTGGTCGACAACCGGCCGGCGGCGGGCGGCAATGTCGGCACCGCGGCGGTCACCAAGGCGGCGCCCGACGGCTATACCCTGTTGGTGAGCGCGTCGGGGCCCCTGGCGGCCAACCGTACGCTGTACCCCAACCTGGGCTACGACCCCGAGCGCGACCTCGCGCCCATCGCGCTGTTCGCAAGCCTGCCGAACGTCATCGTGGCGAGCAGCAAGCTGCCCGTGTCCAGCGTGGCCGAGCTGATCGCCCATGTGCGCGCCAAGCCCAATGTGCCCTACGGGTCGGTGGGCAACGGCAGTTCGCAGCACCTCGCCGGCGCCTATTTCGAGCAGATCGCCGGCGTTTCGATGACCCATGTGCCCTACAAGGTGACCGCGCAGATGGTGGCCGACCTGGTTTCCGGCGAAGTGCCGGTGAGCTTCCAGCTGCTACCGAACGTGATCGGTCCGGTCCGGGGCGGGCAGGTGCGCGCGCTGGCGGTGGCCGCCGCCCGGCGCCTGGCCGCGTTGCCGGACGTGCCCACCGCGGCCGAAGTGGGTGTGCGCGGCTACGAGTCGGCCGCATGGTTCGCCTTTCTGGCCCCGCGCGGCACGCCGCGCCCGATCATCGACCGCCTGTACCGTGAGGTGTCCGCCGCCATGGCCGATGCGCCCCTGCGCGCGCGCTTCGCCGAACTCGGCGCCGAGCCGCTGGCGGCGACGCCCGAGGAGACCGCGCGCCACATCGTGAGCGAGACGGCGAAGTGGCGCGACATCATCACCAGGGCGGGGATCAAGCTCGACCCCTGAGGGCCCGGCGTCGGCGCTGAGGGCCCGGCGTCGGCGCGCCGGAACGCCATGGCCAACCCCGCGATGTTTCGACCATCGCGGTCGCCGTCATCGCCGCCCGGGCTACTCCTCGCCGGGCGCGAACATCAGTCGCATCAGCGCCGGCTGGGTTGCGGCCAGGTCCAGCCTGGCGTCCATGGTGGCCACCAGCGCGTCGTCCTCGTGCGCGCCTTCGGCCAGCAGGCGCGCGTACTCGCGCAGGTAGGCATGGGCGAGCGTCAGGGTCATCGTCGCCTGTACCGCCGACCGGCGCGAGACCTTGAGTCGCGCAAGACGCTCCGCGATTTCCCTTGCGACTTCCGCCGCTTCCCTGATGCGCTCCGCCGGCATTGCGTTGCTCCTCGAAATCTTTCTTGTCCCTTCCACCCGTAAGTATGGCGAATCCGCGCCGGCCCTGCATACGCCAGGCCGCGCGGAGCGCGGCCGCGGGCGTGGTCGATTCGGTCCGGCGGGGGTACCATGCGGGTCCGCCCGACCGATGGCCGCCGCCACAGCACCGCATGAATGAACAATCCGACCCGCCCGAGGCCCGCGAACCGGGCCGCGACCCGCGCACCCAGGACCCGCGCCTGTGGCGCGACGACGGCTGGACCGCGCGCGTGATCAAGAACATCGACGACGACGGCTGGGCCGTCGAAATGATCAGGGACGGCGAACCCGAACCGGCACTCACCGGGCCATGGACCATGGGGCGCGACAAGAAGAACCCCAAGCCGCTCGACGCCACGGCCTTCGCCACGCTGGTGAAGACCGCCTCCGAAGTGCTGGCGCGCCACGCGCAGCACCGCCATGCGATGCTGCACAAAAGCCTGGATGTCAGTGTCGGCAGCGCGCGCATCAGCGTGACCCTGGACATCGAGCCGGATGATGACGATCCCTGCGCCACCCTGACCGCGCGCGACGAAAGCGACGCGGTACTCGGGCAGGTGCGGGTGGCGCCGGATTTCAGGCTGTCCCGCGCCAGCGCCGCGGCCTGGGTCGAAGGCGGCTTTCGCAAACCGCGGCAGGCCTGACCTGGGACTGACGCCCGCGCCGCCGCCGGCCCCTTAGAATCGGGTCTTGCCAACGCTTTCGGGAGAGACCATGGATTCCAGCAAGACGATGAGCTTCGATGCGCCCGCCGGCGACGTGCGGGTGGTGCCGGAAGGCGGCGGCACCGCCTACTGGCAACCCAAGCCGGCCAACGGCTATGCCGAAGTCATCCTCGCTTCGAACCGGATCGAATCGGTGCAGAAATTCTCCATGGGCCGCCAGTTGGTGCCGCCGGGCTGCCGGGTGCGCCTGCATGCGCACGACCGCGCCGAGGAGGTGTTCTACGTGCTCTCCGGCAGCGGCGTGGCGGAGATCGACGGTCAGCCACACCGGCTTGCGCCCGGCACGAGCCTCTATTTCGGCCACAACCGGCAGCACACCATCATCAACGACGGCACGGAAGACCTGCAGTGGCTCTGGTTCTTCATGCCGGGCAGGCTGGAGGATTTCTTCGCCGCCATCGGGCGCGAGCGCAAGCCGGGCGAGGCGGCGCCGGCGCCCTTCGAACGGCCGGCCGACGTGCGCGAGATCGAGAAGCGAACCGTCTTCGCCTGAGCGCGGCGCACCGCCCCCGGCGCGAATCCCCGCCCCGCCGGACTTCTTCCACCACCATCGGGACACCCACCATGCGCCTCGCAGGCAAGACCGCAGTCATCACCGGCGGTGCCGCCGGCATCGGCCGCGCCACCGCGGAACTGTTCGTCCGCGAAGGCGCGCGCGTGATCATCGCCGACCTGGACCTCGAAGCCGCCCGCCGCGCCTGCGCGCAGCTCGGCGCCGCCGCCCATCCCGTGCAGTGCGACGTGGCGGTAGCGGCGCAGTGCAAGACCTTGATCGAGGCCGCCGAGGCGCACTTCGGCCGGCTCGACATCCTGATCAACAACGCCGGCCTGGGCGCCCTGGGCACCGTGGTCACCACCGACGAGGAGACCCTCGACCGCCTCATGGCCGTCAACATCAAGGGCGTGTTCATGTGCTCCAAGTACGCCGTGCCGCTGATGGCCAGGCACGGCGGGGGCGTGATCGTCAACACCGCCTCCAACGTGGCCACCATCGGCCTGGCCGACCGCGCGGCCTACGTCACCACCAAGGGCGCGGTGGCGGCGCTCACCCGCTCGATGGCGCTCGACCATGTCGGCCAGAACATCCGCGTCAATTGCGTCGCCCCGGGGGTGACCTCCACCTCGTATTTCGACAAGATGCTCAAGCAGGTGAGCGATCCGGCCGAATTCCAGCGCGTGCTCAACGCGCGCCAGCCGATGGGGCGCACCGGACAGCCGATGGAGATCGCCTACGCCTTCCTGTACCTGGCGTCCGACGAGTCCAGTTTCGCCACCGGCTCGATGCTTACCGTCGATGGCGGCGCCACGGCGATCTGATGCTCGTCAGCTGCGTCGCCTACCAGGCCGGCCGCAAGCTGGCCGACATCGCGCCCGAGGCGATCGGCAGCTACGTCGCGCGGCCGGAATGCTTCGTCTGGGTGGCCTTGCAGGACCCCGACCCGGGCGAGCTGGGGCTCATGCAGCGCGAGTTCGACCTGCACGAACTGGCGGTGGAGGACGCCCGCCACGGCCATCAGCGGCCCAAGGTGGAGGAATACGGCGATTCGGTCTTCGCCGTTCTGCACATGATCGAGGTGGTCGACGGCGAACTCGAGGTCGGCGAACTGGACATCTTCGCCGGCCCCAACTACGTGCTTTCGGTGCGCAACCGGGCGCGCAAGGGTTTCGCCGACGTGCGCGCGCGCTGCGAGCGCGAACCGCATCTGCTCGGGAGCGGCGCCGGCTTCGTGCTGTACGCGCTCATGGATTCGGTGGTCGACCGCTATTTTCCGGTGCTCGACCTGCTGGAGACCGAGCTTGAGACCCTCGAGGCGCGCATGTTCGCCGGCGGCTCGTCGCGCGCCAACATCGAGGCCATGTACGCCCTGAAGCAGAAGCTGATGGTGTTGAAGCATGCCGTCGGGCCGCTCTACGAGGGCGTCGGCAAGCTCTACGGCGGGCGCGTGCCGCGGGTGTGCGCCGGCGCGCAGGAGTACTACCGCGACGTCTACGACCATCTGTCGCGCCTGAACCAATCGGTGGATTCGCTGCGCGAAATGGTCACCACCGCGCTGTCGGTCAACCTGTCCCTGATCACGCTGCAGGAAAACGAGACCACCAAGCGGCTCGCCGCGTGCGCCGCCCTGGTGGCGGTGCCCACGCTCATCGCCGGCATCTACGGCATGAACTTCAGGCACATGCCGGAACTCGAGTGGGCCTTCGGCTATCCGCTGGCCCTGTCCATGATGGTCGGCATCGATGCGTGGCTGTACACGCGCTTTCGCAAGTCGGGGTGGCTGTAGGGTGGGTGCGCGGCATTGGCGCCTCGCGCTCGCCCTTGCATGCCTGGCGCACATGACGCCGGCCCCGGCGCTCGATGCGACGCAACTGGCCGTGGTCATCAACACGCGCGACCCGCAAAGCGTGGCCGTCGGCGAGTATTACGCGGCCCGGCGCGCGCTGTCGTTCCAGAACATCATCCGCGTCGAATTCACCCCTGGCGTCCCCAACCTGCCCGAAAAGGAGTTCGAGGCGGTGCGCGCGGCCGTGGAGCGGGCGGCGCGGCCGTCGGTGCAGGCGTATGCGCTGACCTGGGCCGCCCCCTACCGGGTGGACTGCATGTCGATCACCTCCGCGTTCGCGTTCGGCTTCGACGCATCCTATTGCGCCGAGGGCTGCAGGCCCACCCAGGCGAGCCCGCTGTTCAACGTGCCGACGCGGCGCCCGTTCGCCAATGCGGGCTTCCGCCCGGCGATGGCGATCGCCGCGCGCAATCTCGACCTGGCCAAGGCACTCATCGACCGCGGGGTGGCCGCGGACGCCACCCGCCCGCCGGGCACGGCCTATCTGCTGCACACCTCGGACGCGGCGCGCAGCGTGCGCCACCTGCTGTACCCGCAATTCGAAGCGGTCGCGCGCAATCGCCTGCAGGTCCAGGTGCTGCGGCAGGATGCGCTCGAGAACGCGCGCGATGTGATCATGCTTTTCACCGGCAGCGTGAAGGTGGCCGGGCTGGAGACGCTGGGCTTTCTGCCGGGTGCGGCCGCCGACCACCTCACCTCGACCGGCGGCATGCTCACCGACAGCGCGCAGATGAGCGCATTGCGCTGGCTGGAGGCGGGCGCGACCGGCAGCTACGGCACGGTGGTGGAGCCGTGCAACCTGCTGCAGAAATTCCCCCACCCCGCGGTGTTCGCGGAACATTACCTGCGCGGCGATACGCTCATCGAGGCGTACTGGAAAAGCGTGCTGATGCCGGGCCAGGGCATCTTCATCGGCGAGCCCCTGGCGGCGCCCTTCGCCCGCCCGCCCGCCGCCGCCC
>CANGUJ010000303.1 GCA_947456845.1 Burkholderiales bacterium
CAGGCGGCCACTTCATCGGCGCGCGAGAGCCCGGCCTCGCGCGGAATCAGGCAGTAGCGCACGAAACGGTCGGCCAGCAGCACCCGTACGCGGCGCGCGCCGCGCGGGCCGCGCGCCAACAGGCCGGGCAATACGGCCAGCATGCCGGCCCACGCCGGCGCGCCGGCGGCCTGCCTCTCGGAACGCATCTGCAGTGGTGTCCCGCCGCGCCCGGACGACAGCGAAACCTCGTCGGCCATGCAACGCACATCGAGCGCCGGGTGCATGAAGGGGATGCGCATCGGCGTCCTCACCCGACCAGGGTCACGCGGTTGAGCTCGGCCAGCGACGTGGCGCCGCTTCGCACCAGCGCGACCCCGGCCTCGCGCAGGGTGCGCGTACCGCGCGCCCGCGCGGCCTCCTTGAGCACGCGCGCCGGTTCGCGCGCGATGATCAGTTCGCGCAGCGTGTCGTCAAGCACGAGGATTTCGGTGACGGCGCGGCGCCCGCGGTAGCCGGTGCCGCGGCAATGCGCGCAGCCGGCGCCGGCACGGAAATCAAAGCCGGCCACCGCCGCGGCGTCCAGGCCGGAGCGCGCCAGCTGCTCCGCGTCCGGCATCACCGGCTCGCTGCACTGCGGGCAATTGATGCGCATGAGCCGCTGCGCGAGGATGCCGTTCAGGGCGGAGACGAAGCTGTAGGGGTCCACCCCCATGTGCAGGAAGCGGCCGATCACGTCGAACACGCTGTTGGCATGCACGGTGGTGAACACCAGGTGGCCGGTCAGGGCCGACTGCACCGCGATCTGCGCGGTTTCGGTGTCGCGGATCTCGCCCACCATGATGCGGTCCGGGTCGTGGCGCAGGATCGAGCGCAGGCCGCGCGCAAAGGTGAGGCCTTTTTTCTCGTTCACCGGGATCTGCACCACTCCGGGCAACTGGTACTCGACCGGGTCCTCGATGGTGATGAACTTGTGCGCGCCGTCATTGACCTCGCCGATGGCGGCATACAGGGTGGTGGTCTTGCCGCTGCCGGTGGGGCCGGTCACCAGCAGCATGCCGTAGGGCGCACTGGCGAGGTCGCGGATGACCTCGCGGTCGCGCCCGGTGAAGCCCAGGCTGGTCAGGGTGATGCCGCGGTTGGCCTCGGCCAGGCCCTGCTTGTCGAGGATCCGCAGCACCGCGTCCTCGCCGAACACGCTCGGCATGATGGAGACGCGGAAGTCGATCTCGCGCCCCCCCTTGCGCACCTTGAAACGGCCGTCCTGCGGCACGCGCCGCTCGGCGATGTCGAGCTCGGCCATCACCTTGATGCGCGAGATCACCTGCTCGGCCATTTCCATGCCGGCGGCGCTGCCCACCGCCGAGAGCACACCATCGAGCCGGTACTTGATGTGCATGCCTTCCGGCCCGCATTCGAGGTGGATGTCGGAGGCGCCGGCGGAGAGCGCGTCGTAGAGCGTGGAGTCGACCAGCTTCACCACCGGCGAGGCATGCGCGTTGATGGCCGCCAGCGAGAGGTCCTCGACGCCGGCCTCGTCGCGCGCCGCGCCGCCCAGGGTCATGAGGCTGTCCATCGCCTTCAGATCCTTTTCGTGGCGGCCCAGCCAGGCGGCGATCTCGGTGAAGTGCGCGATGCGCCATTCCAGAGGGCCGCCGGCGCGCTCGGCCAGCCAGGCACGGCGCGTGTGATTGAACGGGTCGGCGGTCACCGCCAGCAGGTCGGCGCCGTCCCGCAGCAGCAGCAGTTCGCGCGCCTGGGCATCGGCAAAGGGCAGCAGGTCGAACGCCGGGGCATGGCGCTCAATGCCGGCCACCGTCATGGCCGGGATGCCGGTGTACTCCGCCAGCGCGGCGATGAAGGCGGCCGCATCGAGGCCCAGTTGCTCCTCCAGGCAGGCGGTCACGGAGCGGCCGGCGGCGCGCGCGCGCGCGGCGACCAGTGCGGCCTCGAACTGCGTCGCGGGCACGGTGTTGCGCGGCAGCTCGGCCGGGGCGTTCACCGCACCTGCTCCGCCAGCTGGAAGATCGGCAGGTACATGAGCACCACCACCGTGCCGATGATGAGGCCCATGGCCAGCATGAGGAGCGGACTGAACAGGCGCGTCAGCCACTCGGCGGCGCGCTCGGCCTCGGCGTCGTAGAACACCGCGATGCGCTCCATCATGCCGCCGAGTTCGCCGGTCTTCTCGCCCACGCGCAGCATGCGCTGGATCACCGGGGTGGTGAGGCGCTGGCTTTCCAGCGCGCCGGACAGGGCCTGGCCCTCGCGCACCCGTGTGACCGCCTGCCGCAAGGCCGGCCGCAGGTGGGCCTGCAACAAACCTTCGGACATGCCCAGGGCGGTCACCACCGGCACGCCGCCGCGCACCAGCATGCCGGTGGTGCGGAAAAAGCGCGCCAGCTGGTAGGTGAGCATGCGCGCGGCGATGAATTCCACTTTCCACAACACGGCGCCGCACCAGGCCGCCACCGCGCGCGTGCGCGCCAGCAACACCAGCGCGGCGACGGCGGCGGTGCCTGCGACGGCGAAAGCCGGCAGGTGCTGGTCCAGCGCGGTGCCGGCCGCCAGCAGCCATTGGGACAGCACCGGCAGGTCGCCGCCGATGTCGGCATACACCTTGGAGAAGCGCGGCACCACGTAGGACAAGAGGAACAGGATCACCAGGCTCCCGACAGCCAACAGCAGCACCGGATAGATCGAGGCGTTGATCAGGCGCGAACGCACCAGTTCCTGTTGCTGCCGGTAGGCGACGAAGCGCGCCAGCGCCTCGCCGATGTCGCCGGTACGCTCGCTGGCGCGCACCGTGGCCACGAACAGCGCCGGGAAGGCGCCCGGGTCGGCTTCCAGCGCGGCCGAGAAGGTACGCCCTTCCGCCAGCGTGGCAGCAAGCCGGTCGAACACCTGGCGCGAGGCCGCGCGCGGCTCCTTTTCAGCCAGGGTCTGCACCGCCTCGATCAGGGCCACGCCGGAGTCGAGCAGGGCGCGCAATTCCTGGGCGAATTGCGTCAAGGGAAACTTGCCCTCGCCCTTGCCGCCCAGTACGCCGCCGGCCCTGGCCAGCGAAAGCAGGCCGAGCCCGTCGGCGGCGATGCGCGCGGCGGCCTCGCGCGCGTCGCCCGCGCTCACCTCCACCACCGCAATGGCGCCGCCCGGCTGAACCACCCTGGCCTTGAATCGCATGCGCCCAGGCCTTACCAGTTGGTGACGTCGGCGGCATCGCCGGTGCCGCCCGGGGCGCCGTCCTTGCCATAGGAAAACAGGTCGAACTCGCCGCGCTCGCCGGGCTGCTTGTACAAGTAAGGCTTGCCCCAGGGATCATCCGGGATGTTCTTGCGCAGGTAGGGTCCGGCCCAGCGCGCTTCGTTGGCGGGCTTGGTCACGAGCGCGGCGAGCCCCTGCTCCGTGCTCGGGTAACGGCCGGTGTCGAGCCGGTACTGGTCGAGCGCGGACTCGAGCGCGTTGATCTGCGCCCGGGCGGCCTTGGTCTCGGACTTGCCGATCTGCGAGAACAGGCGCGGGCCGACGTAGCCCGCCAGAAGGCCGATGATGACCATCACCACCAGCAGTTCAAGCAGGGTGAAGCCGCGCAAGCGAGCGATCGATCGCCTTGGTTTATTGATTTGTTCCATCGTGGTCTTCAAACACAACGCGGGTCGAGACCCGCCGCGCCAAAGCGCAGGTGCAGTGCGCAACGACGCTCAAGATATGAACCCTGCGTGACAGGGTGATGA
Organism: Burkholderiales bacterium; assembly: GCA_947456845.1. Taxonomy (GTDB): domain Bacteria; phylum Pseudomonadota; class Gammaproteobacteria; order Burkholderiales; family JAEUOS01; genus JAEUOS01. The sequence goes on from CANGUJ010000303.1 coordinate 3,714, forward strand.
AGCAGACAGTCCGGACCGGCTGATTCTTTCGGATTAATCAAACATGATCCAAACGGATCATGTTGTCCTGCAGAAATTCATTTGACCGTCACACACCTCCACCTAGGGCACGCATGCGCCCAAGCACCGCCGGGACGTAGGCGCGCGTCTCGCGAAACGGCGGAACCTGCATGCGGGCCTCCATCACACTGCGCGGCCCGGCGTTGTAGGCCGCTAGCGCCAATTCGACATTCCCGGAAAACATCTGCAGCAGATCGCGCAGGTAGCGCGCGCCGGCTGCGATGTTCTGCACCGGATCGTATGCATCGATGACGCCGTATCCGCGCGCGGTGGCCGGCATCAACTGCATGAGCCCCTGGGCACCCTTGGGCGAACGTGCGCGCACGTTGCAGCGCGACTCGGCCCAGATCACCGCGCGGATCAGGTTAGGATCGAGCCCGAGCCCGGCGGCGAGCGGGTCGATCTGGGATTGCCATGCCGGCATACTGCCGCGAACGGCTTCGCCGCAGCCGCTTGCGGACCCGGCCGCCGGTGGCATCGTGCGGGCGGCCTGCTCGCCCACGACGAACAGTAGGCGTAGTCCGGGGACGGCCGGGTTGTCGGTGATGAGCCAGCCGCCGGCATCGTCCTCGTAAGCGGAAATGCCCGCCTGCGCGAACGGCGGCTGCAGAATCGCCGCCAGCGCGAAAGCCGCAAGCCAGCATTGCGCTATCAGCGGTCGCCAACATTTGATGCTGCTCATCCCCAGCACGCGTGCTCCCTGATAGTGCCAACGGTCCCTGGGGCAGCAGCCAATCGCTGCGCCTCCCGGGCGCGGGGTGCAAATGGTGACCACGGTGCGGACACCCGGAGAACAAGGCGATGGAGTCTAGGTCGCGAACGTGACGCCAATGTTTCAACACTGTGACCTGCCGCGACCGGCACCGGCGGGACGGGTGAGGGGAGGCGTGCCAGGTTCGTCCGGCGAGCGTGCTTGATCCGTTCGGAGCATGGAGGCCACGCCGCTTGTCGAACGCGCGTCACTGTCAATGGGTAGGGTCGATTCTCGCGTATCGGTCGACCTGCCGCACGCCGCAACCGACATCCCACGGAGAAATCATGCCATTGCACCGCTTTTCACCGGCGCGCCGCAACCTGCTCATGCGCTCCAGCGCGATCGCCAGCACAACCTTCATCGGAACCCTGGGAGCCCTGCACGCACGGTCGGCGGCTGCCGCCGGCGGCAAGCAAAGCACTCCGGCCCTGTCGCCCTACGGGCCGGTCATGCCGGTCAACGACCTGACCACCGGATTGCCCCTTCTGCAACTCCCAGCCGGTTTCACGTACAAATCATTCGGCTGGACTGGCGACACCATGGCTGACGGCCGCCCCACCCCCGGCAACCATGACGGAATGGCGGTAGTGGAATCGCGCCGAGCAGGCCGCCGCACCGAACTCGTACTAGTGCGCAACCACGAACGCGCTTTCACCGCGATACCCAACGAGACGATTCAGGCGGGCGACCGCTACTCGACCGGCCTGGTCAACGGCATCATTACCATCGGTGGCGCCGTCACCGTGCGGATCGGCGCCAACAATGCGGTAGTGACCAACCCTTTGGCACCCAATCCGCCGCCGATCGTGGGTTACGCCGGCGGCGGTACCACCAACCTCGTATTCAGGG
>CANGUJ010000304.1 GCA_947456845.1 Burkholderiales bacterium
GGAAATGGCCACAGGCACCGGCAAGACGCGTACCGCAGCCGCCTTCATCAAGCGCCTGTTCGAGGCCAACGCGGTCACGCGGGTGCTCTTTCTGGTGGACCGCATCCCGCTGGCCAAGCAGACCGAGGATGCCTTCGCCGAGCATCTGCCTGACTACCCGGCCTATGTGCTGCGTGCGGGCCGACGGTTCCAGGACGAGAAGCGAATCACGATCACTACGCTGCAGAGCATGGTGAACCTGTACGCCGAGTACTCCAGCGGCTACTTCGATCTGGTCATCAGCGACGAATGCCACCGCAGCATCTACGGGCAGTGGAGCGGCGTGCTCAAGCACTTCGACGGACTCCAGGTCGGCCTCACCGCCACGCCCTGCGTGCAGACCCGCGATGACGACAGCGCTGACGATGATGACAAAGCCTTCGTTCGGGACACGCTCCGGTTCTTCGAGGTCGATGCGCCCACCTTTTCCTACAAGCTGAAGGACGCCATCCGAGACGGACACCTCGTGCCCTACCAGATCTACAAGGCACAAACGGTGAAGACCGCCGCCGAAGGGGGCTTCGAGGTCAAGCGCGCCGAGCTCGACTGGTCGGCAATGACCGAGGAAGCCCGAAGCGAACTCGAGCAGGTGTTCGGCGAGCGGGAGGCTGTGGTCATCGACCCATCCGCCCTCGAGCGCCGGTTCACGATCCCGGAGCGCAATCGAGCCATCGTGCGCGAGTTCGCCCAGGTCCTGGATCACGGCTACGTCGATGCCAAGGGGATACAGCGCAAGCCGCTGATCGGCAAGACCATCGTCTTTGCCGTCAACAAGCGCCACGCAGAGACCCTCGCGCAGCTGTTCGACGCCCAGTTCGCACACCTCAAGTCGTCGCCGGAGGTTCGTTTCGCGGACTACGTGGTCAGCGGGCAGGGTATGGACGACACCACTGACGGCATGACCAAGATCCGACGCTTCAAGAAGGAGCAGTTCCCGCAGATCCTGGTCTCGGTGAACATGCTGGACACCGGGTTCGACTGCCCGGACGTGGTCAACCTCGTCTTCGCGCGGTTCACCCGCTCAAGCATCCTGTACCAGCAGATGCGCGGCCGTGGCACCCGAAAGGCCAAGGGCAAGCCGGTGTTCACGATGTTCGACTTCGTGGGCGTGGCCGACTACCACGGCGACGATGACGATTACGCCGAAGGCGGGATCGTCGTCGCCAAGCAGGCCCGCAAGAAGTACGAACCTCGTCGGCTGCTGGCGCTGGACATCGATGACCACATCGACCCGACCACCCGCGAGTGGATCACGGTCGATGAGAACGGAAACATGGTGTTCCCCGAGGCCAGCGAGCAGCGCGCCGCCGAACTGGGCGCGCGGTTCGAAGCGTGGCTCCTTGGCCGGCCGGATCTGAACCCCGGCGAGGAGTCCTGGCTGCGCATGGTGGGCCAGCAGATTCGTGCCAATGCCGATCACTACTGGGGCGAAGGCGCCGAGTTCCTCGTGGAGCAGTTCGCCTTCCACCCCTTCTCTCAACTCGGCGGCCCGGCGCAGGCCGCGCGGGTCTTCGGCAGCGAAGCCCGATTGGGGGCTCTCGTGGGGAGCCTGAACGAGCACATGTTCAGCGGTCAGCCGACCGGGTCTTCCACGACCGAGCCAGCCTCCACCTCGCCATCGCCGACCGCGCCCCACTGACAGGACCTACGCATCCATGCCCCTAACACCCGACATGCGCCGGTCGATCGACCAGATCCGCGATTACCTCTTCGGCGGCGGTTACCCCGACCCGGTCAGCAACGCGGAGCAACTGTCCTTTCTCTTCTTCTTCTACCTGGTCGAAGGCATCGACACCGAGAACAAGCTGCGCGCCCGGGTGCTGAAGACGCCCTACCAGAGCCTGTTCGATGGCGACTGGACCCTGCGCAATCCGTTGAACGCCATCACCCCTGCGGTAACCCACGCCAGTGGCGCGACCACCGCGCTCAACACTGGCGCCGGTACGGTGCCGCGCAGCTTCTTCCGCTGGTCGGTCTGGGCCAAGGGACTGTCGGGCGAAGCGCTGGTTCGCTTCGTGCGGGACGAAGTCTTCGCCTTCTTTGCCGAACTCGGCCAGGGCGCCGCACACAACTTCATGCAGGGTGCGAGGCTGTCCATCGACGAGCCCACCGTGCTCACCCAGGTGGTCAACCTCGTCGATGGCCTGCGGCTCGACCAGGCCGACGCCGACACCAAGGGCGATCTCTTCGAGCACGTGCTGCGGCAGATCCGCCAGGCGGGCGAACTCGGCCAGTTCCGGACGCCCCGGCACGTGATCCGCACCATCGTCGAGATGGTGAACCCGCAGGTGGGTGAAACCGTATACGACCCGGCGGCCGGCACAGCCGGCTTTCTGGTGGCCGCCTACAACCACATGCGGCTGGCTCACTCGTCGCCGGCCGGCGTCGTAGAGACCGAGGTCGACGGCAAGCGCCAGCGGCGCGGTCTGGGCGACAAGCTCTCCGCCTCGCAGGTACGCGCACTGCAGAGCGCGACCTTCTTCGGCAACGACGTGGACCCGAAGATGGTGCGGCTGGCCAGCATGAACCTCACGCTGCGCGGCCTGCCGGATGTGCGCATCCTGCTGCGCAACGTACTCACCACCACGCTCGACAACGAGCGCAAGGCCGATCTCGGGCTGCCGGCCGAGGGCTACCACGTGGTGCTGGCCAACCCACCGTTCTCCGGGCGGGTAGACCGCGACCGCATCGTGGAAGACGTGCGCATCGGCACCACGACGGCCACCGAGCTGCTGTTCCTCAAGTACATGCTGGACAGTCTCCGCCCCGGTGGCCGCTGCGGCGTGATCGTGCCCGAGGGCGTGCTGTTCGGCTCCACCGGCGCGCACAAGGAACTCCGGCGCCAGCTTGTCGAAAACCACCGCGTCGAGTCGGTGCTGAGTCTGCCGGGCGGTGTGTTCCAGCCGTACAGCGGCGTGAAGACCTCGGTGCTGTTCTTCCGCAAGGGCGGCAGTACCGAGCGCGTGCTGTTTCTGCACGCCGATGATGACGGCTACAAGTTGGACGCCAACCACGACACGCCCATCGAGGTCGACGACCTGCCGGCGCTGGCTCAGGTCTATGCACAGCGTGATGAGGTCTGGAGTCGCTGGGAGGGGCGCGATGGAGCGGCCGAGTGGACCGAGAAGTGGTGGTTCGCGGACGCCGCCGCGCTGCGGGCCAACGACTTCAATCTTTCGGCGGGGCGGTATCGGCCAATGAGCCAGGCGCAGGTGGCCCACCGCGACCCGAGGGAGTTGCTGGATGAGCTGGCAGCGATCGAGGCGGAGATTGCACAGGAGGTCGAAGCGCTACGCATCGCCTTGTCTGAAGTTGTCCGATGAGCGCCAACAGAGTTCCTCTGCGTTCCGTTTGCGTACAGGATCGGACTTCGGTCCGCCCCGGCGAACGCGGTGATCTCATCTACCTTGGACTTGAGGGGATCGAAGCAGGTACAGGGCAGTTCGTAGGGGGCGATCTCTCCAAGACCCCGGAGACGCCCCAGGCGAACAGTTTCCTGTTCAGCTCGCGCCACGTTCTCTACGGCAAGCTCCGCCCCTACCTCAACAAGGTTGCACTTCCTAATACGCAGGGGAAATGCTCAACGGAAATCGTTCCGCTCCTTCCAGCCGAAGACCTCGACAGGAGGTACCTTGCGTACTACCTCAGATCACCACGAACCGTAGCGCAAATCACAGACCGGAGCTCAGGTGCTCGGATGCCTCGCGCGGATATGGATTTCGTGTTGTCTCTGGAGATTCCCCTGCCGCCCCTCCAAGACCAACGCCGCATCGTCGACCTCCTCTCCCGCGCCGAAGGCATCGTCCGCCTGCGCCGCGAAGCCCAGCAAAAGGCCGCCGAGCTGATCCCGGCGATCTTCATCGACATGTTCGGGGATCCGGCGACGAATCCCGATGGCTGGCCAAGACATCCCCTGAGTGCCCTGGCTGAAGTGATCTCGGGCGTGGCCAAGGGGCGGAAGCTGGAGCCCGCTGAGGCTGTCGAGCTGCCGTACATGCGCGTGGCCAACGTCAAGGACGGCTATCTCGACCTCACCGAGGTGAAGACGATCGAGATCAAGCGCAGTGAGGTCGAGAAGCTACTGATCCGACCAGGCGATCTGCTGATGACCGAAGGCGGCGACCCTGACAAGCTTGGCCGCGCCGCACTGTGGAATGGCGAGCTTGAGGCCTGTGTCCACCAGAACCACGTGTTCAAGGTTCGCAGCGATGATGCTCGCCTGTCGCCGGCCTATCTGCGCGCCCTGGCCGGCAGTCCCTATGGAAAGGCCTACTTCCTGAGCGTCGCCAAGAAGACTACCGGCATCGCTTCGATCAACAAGACCCAGTTAAGTGCGTTCCCCGTACCGCTGCCGCCCCTGCCGTTGCAGCGAACATTCGAGCGCCGAGTGATGGCGGTCGAGTCGATCTTGAGTCAGCAAGTCGACGCGGCTGAAAAAGCGAAGGCCAGCTTCCAATCCCTTCTCTCCAGAGCGTTTGGCGCGTGAAATGACCGACCATTCCGAACGCCAGCTCAGCGCGTATTTCCAGGCCATCGAAGATTTGCGCGCCGCATACCGACTGGCGCGGCTCCATGTCCTGGGAGTGCGTACCAGCGACGCCCTGGAGCTGGTAGCTGCTCGGATCGTTCTCGATGTCGGCAGCGACACCGTTTGCAAGGTAGCGTTTCGCGCCGGTCGCGTTGAAGCTCACCAGGTCCTGCTGGATCAGGACGAGATCGACGTACAAGGTGTTGCCCGTGCGCTCGCATCGGCCGAGGGAGTTCGTGTGGCCGGCATCGGGCGTATCAAGCTGCCGAGCACAGAGCAGGTCGGCATCTACGTCGCGGCGCCAACATTGCTGCACCCCGAAGGACTCAGCGCAGGGAGTCGGCTGGCCGTGCTGTCCATCGGTGGGGGGCAAATTGCGGATGTACTGCCGCAACCCGCGTCGGATTGGCTGCTGAAGGCGGCGGACTCCCCGTACGAGTCCGTGCAGGAACTGGCTATCGACTACAACGTAGGGACGCTGCGTGGCGATCGTGCGTTGCTCGAGGTTGTTGCGCGGACGGCTATTGAGGTACTTGCCGAGTCTGCCGTCACCGGCAATCGCGCGAGCGTGGGTGTTTGGATGGCGGGCTCTCTCGATCGGTCGAAGGCAAAGCTAGGCTTTCGTGTCGTCCATCAAGGCAAGGTCGTGCAGCGCAGCGCCATTCAAGGCACCAACTTGGTGTGGAGTGAGCGTGAGATTGCTGTAGTCGGCACAGGCGACATCGAGGTTCCTGCTGGATCTGTAATCCAGTGCATCGCTTCATACGCCGGCGAGGCCCACCACATCCAGTGGCGCGCCGATCC
>CANGUJ010000305.1 GCA_947456845.1 Burkholderiales bacterium
CGCCAGCGCCTCGACGGTGTGCTCGCCCAGCGCCGGCGCCCGGGGATCGATCCGACCTGGCTCCGCGCTGAACTTGATCGGGATGCCCAGGTGGCTGGTGCCGTCCGGATAGTCGATGCGCAGTTCGCGCGCCTTGACCTGCTCGCTCATCAGCCCCTGCCGCACGCCCTTGACCGGCGCCCAGCAGCAATCGATCTTGTCGAGGAAGGCTTCCCAGTGCGCCAGCGGCTGGGTGGCGAAGGTGTCGGCGAGGAATTTCTTCACCGGGTCATGCACCGGCCCGGGCGGCTGTTTGCAGATGTCGACCAGGTCGGGCCGGCCCAGGGCGACGAGCACGTTGGTGGCGAACTTGATCTCGCTGCCGCCCATGGTCAGGTACTTGCCGTCGCTGCACCTGTAGACGTTGTAGAAGGCGTATCCCCCGAAGGTGCGTTCCTCGCCTGCCACCAGTTCGCGGTCCTCGACGAACACCGGGCTCACGATGTTGGCCATCCACGCGGTGAGGCTGTCATGCATGCCGATATCCACGTAGTCGCCCGCGCCGGTGGTGGTTCGCCTCAGCAGCGCCATGAGGATGCCGGAGAGCGCCATCAGCGAGGCCGCCATGTCCGCCGAGGGCACGCCGGGCATGACCGGCGTGCCGTCACGGGCGCGGTTTAAGTCGAGCAGGCCGCACTCGGCCTGCACGCTCATGTCGTGGGCGACGCGCTTGGCATACGGGCCCGTCTGGCCATAGGCGGCGATGGAGCAGTAGACGATGCGCGGGTTCACCGCCTTGACGGCGGCATAGCCGATGCCGAGGCGGTCGACCACGCCCGGGCGGAAGGATTCGAGCACCACGTCGGCGGTTTTCGCCATTTGCAGGAAGGCCTCCACCGCACCGGGCTTCTTGAAATCGAGCATCACGCTTTGCTTGCCGCGGTGGGTGCCGCTGAAGTACACGCTGGTGCCGTCCTTATACTTCTTGCCGATGTCGCGGTTCGGTTCGCCACCGGGCGGCTCGATGCGGATGACCTCGGCGCCGTGGTCGGCCATCATCATCGTCAGATGCGGGCCGGGCAGGAAGTTGGAGAGGTCGATTACGCGTATGCCTTCGAGTTTCATGGGGGGTTCCTGATGCAAAGGTAGTGGAGTGGAGCCTTCTGCGATGGCGCAGTTTAGCCGCTGCGCCCCTCGTCCCGCGCCATGGGTTGCGCCCATCCTGGCCTCCCCCGTGCGGCCGTGGAAGCCGCGCGAGCGGCATGAAGCCGGACTCGGCGGGCGGGGCGTCTCAGGCGGCGTCGCGCATCGCGTGCCAGCTGTGCCAGTCGCGGCCGGGATGCACCGTGCCGCATGCCGGGCAGCGGCGCGCGGCCTCATCGAGTCCGTAGAAGGCGTTGTAGGCCTTCGGCAGGTCGTCGACGATGCTTTGCAGCTGTACCTCCGCCCGGTGCACCAGGCCGGCGCATTGGGCGCAATACCATTCGAAGGCATCCTGTGTGCCCACCGGGCGGCTGCGCTCGATCACCGTGCACAGGCTGCCCGGCTCCGGGCGCTGCGGCGAATGACGCACATGCGCCGGCAGCAGGAAGATGTCGCCTTCCTTCAGGTCCACGCGCTCGAAGCGGCCGCGGTCCCACAGCAGCAGATGGGCATTGCCGCGGAACTGGTGGAAGTACTCCTCGTATGGATCGTCGTGGAAGTCGGTGCGCTGGTTCGGCCCGCCCACCACGGTGACGATGATGTCGGCGTCGGACCAGATCTGCTGGTTGCCCACCGGGGGCTTCAACAGGTGTTCGTTCCTGGCGATCCAGTCGCCGAAGTTGAGGGGCATGCCGTATTTCATGTGCGGTCTCCCGTGGTATGGGCTGGCCGGATGCGCATCGTCACTCCACCTTGATGCCCGCATCCTTGATGACTTTGCCGTACTTGGCGATTTCGCTCTTGATGAAGGCGAGGAAATCCGCCGGGCCGAGGCCGGACGCCTCCGCGCCCAGGCGGGCGAGGGTCTCGCGCACCTCGGGCCGCACCAGCGCCTTCTGCACCTCCCGCTGCAGCGCGGCGACGATGTCGGGCGCGGTCCTGGCCGGCGCCAGCAGGCCGAACCATGCCAGGGTTTCGTAGCCCGCCACGCCCGATTCCGCCAGCGTCGGCACCTCCGGCAGGCTGGCCGGCCGCCGCGCGCTGGTAGCGGCGAGCGCCTTGAGCTTGCCCGCCTTGACCAGCGGCATGACCGAGGGGATGTTGATGATCATCGCCTGCACCTGCCCGCCGGCCACGTCGGCAATGCCGGGGGCCGCGCCCTTGTAGGGCACATGCAGCAGGTCGAGCCGGCCCATCGAGCGCAGCAATTCCACCGACAGGTGCGACAGGCTGCCGTTGCCGGCGGAGGCGATGGTCACGCGGCCAGGCTGCTCGCGCGCGAGCCGCGCGAAATCCGCATAGCTGGCCGCCGGCACGCCCGCCCCCACCACCAGCACGTTGGCCGCCGTGGAAATCAGCGCGATCGGCGCGAAATCGCCGACGCTGTCGTAGGGCAGGCGCGGGTACAGGCCGGGCGTCACGCCGTGCGAACTGCCGTTGCCGAGGAACAGCGTGTAGCCGTCGGCGGCCGCCTTGGCCACCGCGTCGGCGCCGATGCTGCCGCCGGCGCCGGGCTTGTTCTCGATGACGAACTGCTGGCCGACGGATTCGGCGATCGCCTTGGCGAGCGTTCGCGCCAGCACATCCGAGCCGTCGCCGGCCGTGGAGGGCACCACGATCTTCACCGGCCGCGCCGGATACTGGGCCTGGGCGAGCGCACACATCAGCAGCGCTGCGCCGGCGACGATGAACTTCAATGCTGTCGGCATGGGGTGGATCCGCCTGGGTGGGGGCCTGGGAAGGGAAGCATCAGTCTTCGCCGACGAAGCGGAACGCATAGGCTTCGCCGGCGCGGCGGATCCGCCCCGCTGTCGGGGCCGGGAAGTGCGCCGGGAGTACCAGCACGTCGGTGTCTGCATGCTGTTCGAGAAAGTCGAGGCGGGTCTCGCGCGAGCGCACCGGGTCGGCGCAAAAGCGCGTGCTCCAGTCCGGATGCTTCAGTTGCAGCACGGTGTGCAGCAGGTCGCCGACGATGATGGCGCGCTCGCCCCGCGACTGCATGCCCACGCACACCATGCCCGGCGTATGGCCCGGCGCGGGCTGCATGAACACCGCAGGGTCGATGCGATGGTCGGCGGCCACGAAATCGACCAGGCCGGCCTCGATCACCGGCAGGATGCTGTCGCCGATGTAGTCGCCGGTGCGCTCGCGTCCCGGCCGGCCGGCCTCGCTCCGCCAGTAATCCCACTCGGCCTGCACGAACAGGTAGCGCGCCCTGGGAAAGGTCGGCACCCAGCGGCCGTCTTCGAGCCGGGTGTTCCAGCCCACATGGTCCACATGGAAATGCGTGCAGACCACGACGTCGATGTCGTCCGGCCGGAAGCCGGCGGCGCGCAGCGTGTCCAGCCAGCCCCAGCGCTGCTGGTGGAAGTCGGCGCGGCGCCGCTGCTTGCAGTCGCCCACGCAGGTGTCGACCATGATGTTGCGACCGCCGCTCCTGATCACGAAGCCCTGGAAGGCCAGGATCAGCTTGCCCGCAGCCCTGTCGTAGAAGCGCGGCGCGAGCCAGTCGAGGTCGCGCCGGATGTGCGCGTCGCTGCAGTCCGGGTAGACCTCGGCAGGCGCGAGTACCGCGAACTCGGACTCCACCACCCGGTCGATGGTGAGCTCGCCGACGCGAAATCGCGTGGTCATGCGGCGGCGGCTCGGCTCAGGCGCATCGCGGCCTTCCCGTCGGTCGGGCGGTGCGCTCAGGCAAGCTTCAGGCCGCACCCGGCCACGGCCTTGCGGATGGCGGCTTTCTCCGGCTCGGTGAGGTTGAGCAGGGGCCTGCGCACCGGGCCGCCCACCGAGCCGATGCATTCCAGCCAGTACTTCGTGTGGGCCTGCGGCGTGCCTTTCGGGCGCGTCGCGCGGAAGGCGGCGCGCACCGGGTTCAGGCTGTCGCGCACCTTGCGCGCCTCGGCGGTCTTGCCGGCGAAGGCCAGCGCCGTGTACTCGTTGATGCGCTGATCCACCGCGGTCTGCATGGTGAAGGGAGGGGTGGAACACAGGTAGAGGCGCCAGCCGAGTTCGACGATGTTGTCCAGCCACTCCTCCTCGGAGGCGGTGGAGACGATGATCCTGTCGCCGGCGATCCGCGTCAGTCGCGCGTACTTTTCGCGCGCCACGCTGTACTTGATGGCGACGATGTTGGGCAGCTCGGCGATGCGCGCGCACAGTTCCGGGCTCATTTCATAGCCGCAATCGGGGTGGTTCCACAGGGCGATGCCGATGTCGAGCTGCTCGGAGAGGTGGCGGTAGTACTCGTAGACGGTGTCCTCGACATCGCGGCCGAAATGCAGCACCGGGCTGTGCACCACCACGTAGTCGGCGCCGATGGCCTGCGAGTGGCGCGCCAGGTCCAGCACCACATCGAGATTGGTGTCCGAGCAGGAGGTCACGATGCCGGCGCGGCCGGCGGCGGCCTCGACCGCGAGCTCGAAGGTGCGCTTGCGCTCCGGCACGGACATCGAGAAGAACTCGCCCTGCTTGCCGCTGACGAACAGGCCGCCCAGCTTCAGAGTGTCGACCCAGTGCCTGAGGTTGGCGCGGAAACCGGCTTCGTCGAGTTTGAGGTCGGCGGTGAAGGGGGTGGCGGTGGCGGCCCACACCCCGCGGAAATGCTCGCGCGCGTATTCCTTGGCTTCCTGTCTGGTGTATTTCATGCGGACTGCTCCGGTTGCGATGCGTGGATGGTACGCCAGAGACGCTCGGCGGTTAAGGGGAAATCGAGATCGGTCACGCCCAGAGGCGCGAGCGCGTCGAGGGCGGCATTGAGCAGCGCGGCGGGCACGCCGATGGTGCCGGCCTCGCCGACGCCCTTGGCGCCGAGGATGTTGGCGGTGGCGGGTACGGCCAGGCTTTCCAGTTCCACCACCGGGATGTCGGCGGCGCGCGGCAGGGCGTAGTCCATCAGCGAGCCGGTCAGGAGCTGGCCGTGGCTGTCGTAGACGATGCGTTCCATCATGGCCTGGCCGATGCCCTGCGCCAGCCCGCCCACCAGTTGCCCTTCCGCCAACGCGGGCGAGATCACGCGCCCCGCGTCATCCACCCATACCAGGCGTTCGATGGCGGGCTTGCCGGTCTCCCGGTCGATGCGCATGCGCACCATCACGCAGCCGTAGCTCCAGGCCTCGCCGGCGGCGCGGTAGGCCGATTCGGCGGTCAGCGGCAGCGCTTCGCCGGCATCGCGCCGGCGCGCCGCCGCGCGCGCCGCCTCGAGGACGGC
>CANGUJ010000306.1 GCA_947456845.1 Burkholderiales bacterium
GCGCCGGCCAGCCGCGCCTGGGAGCGCTTCACGCCGGCCGAGAGGCTGGCGCGGTTTTCGATCTATTTCGCCATCGTCTTCACGGTGGCCTGGGCGGCGCATTCGGTGGAGATCATCGTCGAATTCATCTGGGACGCGCCCGAGCAGATCGCCGACATGGGCCGGCGCATGTGGCCGGTGGCCTGGGGCTTCTACCCCAAGGGCGTGCATGGCGCGTTGATCGAGACCCTCAACATCGCCGCCGTCTCCACCCTGCTCGGAGTGCTGATGGCGGTGCCGGTGGGTTTCCTGGCGGCGCGCAACGCGACGCCCAGCCGTTTTCTCAATGCCCTCGCGCGCTTCATCCTGGTGGCGACGCGCTCGGTCAACACCCTCCTGTGGGCGCTCCTGTTCGTGGCCGTGTTCGGCCCGGGCGCGCTGGCAGGCACGCTGGCGATCGCCTTCCACTCGATCGGCTTCATCGGAAAGCTGTTCTCCGAAGCCGTGGAAGACGCGCACCGCGGCGGCATCGAGGCGCTCACCGCCGCCGGCGCCTCGAAAATGGCCCTCATCCAGTACGCCTACTGGCCGCAGGTCAAGCCCTCGTTCTGGGGTATCGCACTGTTTCGCTGGGACATCAACGTGCGCGAATCGGCCGTGCTGGGCCTGGTGGGCGCGGGCGGGCTGGGAATGGCGCTCGACACCGCGATCAACCTGTTCCAGTGGGACCGCGTGGCGCTGATCCTCGCCACCATTTTCGCGGTGGTGATCGTGGCAGAATTCGTGGTCACCGAGATCCGCAAGCGCATCATCTAGGCGCAGACTTGCCCGGGAGCACACCATGGCTATCGAAGTGCAGCACCTTCTGGGCGCGTGGCGCCTGGTAAGCTGGTCGCTGGTCTACGCCGACGGCCGACCGCCGGAATTCCCGCTGGGCGAGGACGCGCAGGGCATCATCATGTATTCGCCGGATGGCCATGTGAGCGCGACCATCATGCGCAAGCTGCGGACCGCGGCCGCTTCGGCGACGCCCTCGGAAGCCGCGGGCGCCCACGCGGAGAGCTTCGCCTACGCCGGCCGCTATGCCTTGCGCGAGGGCGCGGTGCATCACTCCATCGAGATCGCCACCAATCCGGCGCTGATAGGCATCACCACCACCCGCCATATTCATCTGGAGGGCGACACCCTGGCCCTCGCGGGGCCGGATTTCGCCGCCGCAAGCCCGCGCACCCAGCGCATCGTGTGGCGCCGTGCGCCCGCGTCCACCTGACCCAGAGGAAAACCCGTGACAGACACCACCGACCGCCATGCCGCGCCGTTTCGCATCGAAGAGGCCACCATAGACGAACTGCACGCCGCCATCCGCGCCGGGCGCACCACCTGCGTGGATATCGTGCAGCAGTCCATCGCCCGCTGCCGCGCCTTCAACGGCGTGGCGAGCATGCTCGTGACCGGGGACGGCCTGCCGGTCGCGCCGGCCCCGGGTGCAGTACGTGCGCAGGGCGCGCTCGAATTCCCGACCGACACCGTCGCGGCATCCACCCTGCTTCCAGACCTGGACCTGTACCAGGGGCCGCCGCTGGAATTCGGCCGCATGCAAGCCACCGCCTCGGACCCGACGGTGTTCCAGCAGTTCGGCATGATCGTCGGCAGGCCCGGTGCCGGCCGGGTCAATGCGCTCTCCACGCTCAACATCCGCGGCGAACGCTCGGTCACCTGCAAGGGCGAGTTCGACCGCCACCCGTCCCTGGGCCCCTTGCCGCCGGGCGCACCGCCCGCCTGCGAGGCCTTCCGCCACCTGCCGGACGCACTGGAGCGCGCCGCCGAACTCGACGCACAGTATGGGCGCGACCCGGACCTTGCGGCCATGCCGATGTACGGGGTGACGTTTTCGTTCAAGGACTCGTTCGACGTCATGGACATGCGCTCCACCGGCGGCGGCGACGCCGCCTACGACATCGACTTTCCCGCGCGCGACCATGGCCTGGTGGCGCAACTGCGCGCGCGCGGCGCCATCATCTTCGCCAAGGCGGTGTGCACCGAATACAACGGCCGCGCCGGGGACCCCGGTGGCCGCCACCTGCCCGAGAAAGTGCTGCCGTCGGTCCTGGGCTACCAGCGCAGCACCTGGGGCGGCAATCCGGCCAACCCCTACGACACCACCCGATCGGCCTCGCTGGGATCGAGTTCCGGCTCGGCGCTGTCGGTCTCGGTCAACATGGTGATGGCAAGCCTCGGTGAGGAAACTCGCGCCTCCTGCCGCGGCCCCTCCAACCACAACGCGGTCGCGCTCATCCTGCCGCACAAGGCGATGCTCGGCTTCGACGGCGGCGCCATCGGCGCGGACATCTACTGCGACCGCACCGGCATCCATGCGCGCAAGCTCGGCGACTGCGCGAAGATCCTCGACGCGCTCAAGGACCCGGTGGACGGCTATTACGATCCGCGCGATCCGTTCACCACCGTGCCGCGCGCCTCGGTGCTGGCCACCCCCTACGCCAGCCACATCATTCCCGCCGCCCGCGCGGGGGCCGGCGCCCTGCGGGGCATGCGCCTGGGCATCATCCGCGAATCGATGGTGCATCCGCCGGGGTCGCTCACCGAGGTGCCGATCATCACGGCGGCAGCACGCGAGATCAAGACCGTGCTGGGCGGCACCCTGGGTGCCACCCTGGTGGAGTCCGCGCATCGCCTGTGGCAGCGCGACCCCGAGGTCGAGCTGATGCAGACCGACTTCAACCGCGCGCTGGCGCGCCTGGTGCCGGTTTTCATGCCGGACCTGCTGTTCCGGCTCGGCGCCGACGGTCTGCCGGTGTTCAGCGAGTTCGCCGAGGCAGTCGAGCCGACCGAGTTCGCGCCGGGCCGCTTTTTCGGCACCGGCACCCTGCACCCGATGGACTACCTGGTGGGCATGGCCGAGGGTTCGATCCCGGCGCCTTCCAACCTAGACATCGGCACCATCCAGCAACAGGAACTGGCCAATACCTTCCGCTTCCACATCTCGCAATACCTTGCTCGGCGGGTCGCCGACTGGCGCTTGCGCGGCATGACCGAAACACTCGCCACCTGGCGCGAGCTCAACGCGCGCTCCAGGTTCTGGGGAGACGACCAGCGCGCCGCGTTCCTGAACTGGGAAGACATCGCCGACCCGCGCAACCCGCAGGGCGGCCGCCAGGGCGTGAACGAGCGCATCATGCTGCGCGAGCTCCTGCGGCGGGTCGACATGATGGTCATCGCCGAGAACCGGCTCGACGCGCTGGTGCGCCTGCACACGCCGTTTCCGCCCGGCATCATCGGCGGCGCCGGCCAGTACGGCCTGCCGCACAACCTGACGCCGGAGTCGCTCTACGGCCCCAACGCCGGCCTCACCGAGGTGCTGGTGCCGGCCGGTTATGTGACCACCGTCTACGACCCTGTATTTACGCTCTCCGCGGACCGCAAGCGCTACCTGGACACGCCCTCGCACCGGCCCACCGAACTGCCGGCGCCCGGGCTGCCGTTCTCGCTGGTGTTCCGCGCCGACCCGGGGCGCGAGGACATAATCTTGCGCATCGCCTCGGCCTACGAGGCCGCCTCGCAGCGGCGCATTGCGCCGCCGGCCTTCGGGCCGCTGGCGGGATGACTAGGACGCCTCCAACGCATCGGTTGCGTATTTGGCGGCCGGCAGGCGCGCCTGCGCCGTTTTAGCCGCCTGAGGCGAGAGCGCCTTGGCAGGAGCAATCCGTTGCTGCGCAATCGCGGACTGCACACCGGGCATTAGGGTAGCGCTGCCGGCGTCGTCAGGTGACCCGCCGCCCACATTGAATTGCGCCACCATGCCGGAAAGCAGCTGCGCCTGCTCGCGCAAGCTTTCGGCCGCGGCTGCCGCTTGCTCCACCAACGCGGCGTTCTGCTGGGTCGTAGTGTCCATCTGCGTAACCGCCAGATTGACCTGCTGGATGCCCGCGCTTTGCTCCGCTGATGCCGAAGCAATCTCGGCCATGATGTCGGTCACGCGCTTGACCGATAGCACGATCTCTTCCATGGTCTTGCCGGCCGAATCGACCAACTTGGTGCCGGAATCGACCTTGCTCGCCGAATCGGCGATCAGTTGCTTGATTTCCTTGGCCGCGGTCGCCGAGCGGTGCGCCAGATTGCGCACCTCGGTTGCCACCACCGCAAAACCACGCCCCTGCTCCCCGGCACGGGCTGCTTCCACAGCGGCGTTGAGCGCCAGGATGTTGGTCTGGAAGGCAATCCCGTCGATTACCGTGATGATGTCGGCGATATTCCGGCTACTCTGGCTGATCGCGTTCATGGTCTCGACCACTTCGCCGACCGCCTCACCGCCGCGACGTGCCACTTCGGCGGTATTTAGAACCAGCTGATTGGCCATCCTCGCATTTTCGGCATTGTGCTTGACCGTGGCGGTCAATTCTTCCATCGAACTGGCGGTTTCCTGCAGGCTCGAGGCCTGCGATTCGGTACGGGCGGAGAGGTCCTGGTTGCCCGTGGCGATCTCGCGCGAAGCAGTGTTGATCGATTCAGTGGAAACCCGGATCTGCCCGACCACCCCGGCCATCGACTCGATCAACTCATTGATGCCGTCGCATAGGTTCGCGACATCCCCCTTCTTGTCCGCCAGCGAGATGCGCGAGGTCAGGTCGCCCCCCACCGCCGCCGTGACGAGCGAGCGCACTTCAAGCACCGCCTTGTCCAGCGCGGCGGCTTCCACCTGCTCGGTAATGTCCTGGGCGAACTTCACGATCTTGGTCGGCTTGCCCGACGCATCGAAGACTGGGTTGTAGGAGGCCTGGATCCATACGGTTCTGCCGCCTCTGGCGATGCGCTTGTACTTGCCGGAATCGAACTGCCCGGCACCCAGCTTCGCCCAGAACTCCCGGTACTCCGCGCTGGCGGCATATGTCGGTTCAGCGAACATTGAATGATGCTTGCCGACGATGTCCTTCAATCCATATCCCATCACGCCAAGGAAGTTCTGGTTGGCATCGAGAATGGTTCCATCGAGGTCGAAGCTGATCACCGCCTGTGATTTGTTGATTGCGTTGGCCATGGCCAGGCTCTCGGCATTGCGCACCTGTGCTTCAGTGACATCAGTGGCGAACTTGACCACCTTGACGGGCTTGCCCTGGACATCGAGAACCGGGTTGTAGGTGGCCTGTACCCATATTTCACTGCCATCCTTGGCCAGTCGCCGGTATGTCCCCTCGTGGAATTCGCCTTGCGCCAGCTTGTCCCAGAAAGCCTGGTATTCGGCGCTCTGCCGGTACGCCGCATCCACAAAGATGCCGTGCTTCCTGCCGACGATTTCGTCAAGCGTATAACCGAGGGTGTTCAGGAAA
>CANGUJ010000307.1 GCA_947456845.1 Burkholderiales bacterium
ACTCTGCGAGAGGGTGCCGCTTTAGAGCAAGCGCATTGCCGTGCGGGTGGTCTAGAGGACGAATGCCATGGTCGAGGCCGGAATGCCTGGCGGCAACCCCTTGCTTGCATCCAGGGCCGTCAGGGGGCCGACCCCGCCGGACATCACCAGGTCGATACCTGGCTCAGTGGCGGTGCGCCTCGAAGCCGTAGCGGTTGAGCGCGCACTTGTTAAGCGCTGGCGGGGCCACGCGAGAGTGGACCGCCTGACCAGACAACGGCCCGACGCCGCTGGCGATGAACATCAGCCAGAAGAGCATGTCGGAGCGCGCCGATCGCCGCTCGATTGCCGCGCTAGCCTCGCTCCTTCTCCAGGGAGAAGTACAGTTCGCTTCCCAGCGACGGGAAGAGATTGCCGAATGCCAGATTCAGTCGCAGCCACAAGCGCGATCGCTCGATGGGATGTCCCGATTTGCGCATGAAGAAGGCCCCGGACATGAATGGGACGTCGACCCCGGCCGATTCGGCGAAGGCGTCGACCCGTTCCGGGCTGATGACACTCACGTGCCCGAAGGGCGCGGCGCGGCGTCTGAGCCGGCGCTCGTAGCCCGCATTGGCGACCAATGCGGGCATGGTCGGGCCGCCCGCGAGGAATACACCGTCCGAGGGAAGGTAGCGCAGAAAGGCGCGCATGGTCGCTTCAGGCTCGTGCAGGTGTTCGAGCACGTGCAGGAAGACCATGGCGTCATAACGGCGCTCAAGCCGGGGGTCCGTGCCGCGGTCGATATCGAGGGCTCTGACACTGTCGTAGCCGACGCGTTCGACCCACTCCGCCTTCGGGGCCACGTCGATCGCATCCCAGCGGTCGACGATCGGGTTGCGTACGCACCCGTGGTTCATGAAAGCCAGCATTTGCCCGCGGTCCATGCCGACCTCCAGCACCGCGAGCGGGCGGCCCAGCCGGCGGGCATGCCTTTCAAGCTGGCTGCGGATGAACCAGTAGCGCAGGTGCCGAACCGGATAGCGCGTGACCCGGTGCGCGTCGTCGCGATAAAGCGTTCGCATCGTCTCGATCGCTTCGAAGGAGTCCAGCGGCCAGAGCGCCGGGGTGAAGCGGCTGCCGGTCAGGCTCATGATATGACGACCAACGGCGTGAGCAGGCAGGCGACAGCGGCCGAGCCGATCGCCTCGCGATGACCGCCGCGGCGCCAGGTGATGACCGCTATGAGGCTCAGGAGCATGATCAGCAGGGTCGTGGCGTGGCAGGAGGTGATGCCGATGAGCATCGCCAGGCCCGCGCCGGCCAGGAACTGGCCGGTAGCCTGTCGCTGGCGCAGTGAGAAGCCCGCCATCTCGAGAAAGCGCCGGGTTGCGAAATTTCCTGTCAGGATCAACGCTGCGGCGAACATGAGCAGGTACGGCAACAGTTTGTCCAATAACATCAGCGCGGCAAGCCACATCGTCGAAACTCTCCAGGATATGCGAGGTTGTGTTGCGTGCCCCTGATGCCTGACGGCACGGAACGGCTCCACGTACCTTCGGGTGGGGGGCGCAGCGTATCGTAGCGTGCGCCCCAGGTTCGCAGCAGGCGCTCGGGATGGAACCGGTTGCTTCAGAGACGGTACTGCAATCCGGCGGTGAGATAGTGGAACCGCGCGAAGTTGTACTGGCTGCTGCCGTCCACCCCGCCGTCCAGGAGCCGCACCCCGGCGAAACCTGAGAGCCGGTCGCCGAGGTCGTGCACATAGCGCAGGGAAGCATCGATGGCGCGGCCCCGTCCGCCGGCCAGCGCATCGCCCTCGAAGGTGATGCGCGAGCGGTTCCCCAAGCGCCGTTCCGCGTAAAGGTGGAACAAAGGCACGAAGCCGGTATCGCTGCGGGTCGATGACACGCCCCCCTGGGTCAGCGTGATCTCGGCGTCGCGGATCTTGCCGGTCACGCCGGCTTTCCAGGTCCAGGGGCCCGCGTCGTGAAACGTGTAGCGCCAGGTGGCGCGATAGGAATCGAATCGGTATTTCGCCGTGACGCCTCCGGCGAGAAAACGCTGGCCGTTGAAATTGACGGCCTGGTCGAGTGTGCCGGATTCCTTGATGCCGAACGGCGCGGCGACCAGGCGCAGTTCATGGCGCGGCGCCAGGCCGGTTGAGAACTGCAGCCTTGGCGCGAGGAATGGCCCATCGCCGGTGATGCGGTCGAGACCGAAGCGAGTTCCTCCTGCGTCATTCGGAACCTGAACCTGGTTGCGGTCCTGCCAGGCGGCGCCGATCTCGATATCGAATGTGCTGCGGGAGGGGGCTTGCGCGTTCGCGTGGCCATACATGGCCGCAAGAGCGGCGAGTGCGAGGCCGATGTGGCGCAATGGGCGAGCGGAAAAAGTCATGAGGGATGTCATCGGGTTATCGCTTTTGGAGAGGATTGTCGCTGTCCGAGGGGCCGCCGCCCAGCACCTTGCCGATATCCTCGGAAAGGGTGTCGAGCGCCAGGGTGGTGAACTGCTGTTGCTGGCCGGCGAGAGCGCCGCCAATCACAAGTACGTCGGCGGCGACGGCTACCGGCACCGAAACTGCCGCGGAGGCTGCCTTGGCGAGGTCTTCGATCAGGTTGAACATGTTTCGCTTTTCTGGTGTGGCGCTGCCGGTGACGCAGGCCGGGCCGCGGAAACTAGGAGATCCGTAAGTATGACAGGCGAGGCGGTGCGAGGTTTCATCAGGGATTACCCCTTGCGCCTCCTGTGTGGGCCAGGCACGCCGTTTTTGCAGTTACGCGACCGAGCCCCGCGCGGTGCCGCATATGCGTGCCGCGGCGGGTGGTCGGGGCGGTGTTCAGATCGCGGCACGGGCGGCGCGGTTGCAGCGAGCCGTGCGACTGGCCGCATGCCGCGCGCCGGCAGTGTGTCGCGGTGTGTCGTCACGATCGATCCCCCAACGGTTGATCGCCTCGAGCAATATGGCCAGCTCGCCTTCATGCATCATGCGGTCGGCGCGCGCCACGCCCGCGCAAAGCTCGAACACCAGGCGCCGCAGAGCCGGATCGTCGACCTCGGCCAGCAGGGTGCGAACGTTTTCGGGCGTGATCCTGCAATCGTCCTGGTTGGCGCTGGCGGCGACCGAGAGCATGTCCGCGCACAACTCGTGCAAGACGCCGCGCAGGGCCATAGGCTCAAGTCCCAGGCGACCGTATGCGTCCATGTGCTCCAGGGCGGTGAGTTCGATGTCCTTCATGCGGCCGTCGGCGATCAGGGTGAGGGCAACGATTCGCGCCGCGGCGTACGGGCTGTTGCGTGGATAGCTGCGCATGATGTTCATTCCTTTTCTGGGTTGACCATCCGCGGGAGTGCGGATGCGATGCAGAGCAGTATAGGTGCGAGAAAAATCACAAAAAACGAATAAAAAAAGTAAGCTTAGTGCGGAAAAATGGAAGTAATATGTTCCGGACTGCACACCACCCGACAACGCTCGCCCGACCACATGCAATCGGTGAACTACAGGCATCTCCACTATTTCTGGGTGGTCGCCAGGGAAGGCGGCATCGCGCGTGCGGCCGAGCGGCTCGACGTGGCGGTGCAGACGGTGAGCGCGCAGGTGCGCGAGCTGGAGCACTCACTCGGACATGCCCTGCTGCGCAGCGCCGGGCGGCGCGTCGAGCTGACCGAGGCCGGTCGCGCAGCGCTGCACTATGCCGAGCAGATTTTCCAGTTGGGCGAGCAATTGCCCGGCGCAGTGCGCGACGCCGCGACAACCCCGCAGGTGCGCTTCAACGTGGGGATCTCGGACGGGCTGCCGAAGGCCGTTGTGCGTCAGCTTCTCGAACCGGTGCTGGCCACCCCGCTCCTGCGGCTTCTGTGCCAGGAAGGCGAGTTCGACGACCTGCTGGCTGAACTGGCACTCCATAAACTCGATGTCGTCCTGTCTGACCGCGCTGCACCCGCCAATCCCAATTTGAAGGTGTACAGCCATTCGCTGGGCCAGATACCCATGGCGTGGTACGCGGCGGCCGGTCTCCGTGAGGCCAGGCCCGAGGGATTTCCTGCGAGCCTGGCGCAAGCCGCATTCGTATTGCCGACCCAGCATTCTGTCGTGCGGGTGCAGCTCGACGACTGGTTGCGGCGCCACGGCATCGCCCCGCGCATCGTTGGCGAATTCGAGGACAACGCTTCACTCCTGACCTTCGGCATCGCCGGGATGGGTGTGTTCCCGGCGCCGGCGTCCATGGCGGCCGAGCTCGAGGGCGTACATGGTGTGCGCCTGGTCGGCCTGTGCGAGGACGTCATGGAGCGCCTGTACGCCATTTCGGCCGAGCGCCGCGTCCATCACCCGCTGGTGGTGCGCCTGATCAAGCCGGCGTCGCCCTAAGGTTGCGCGGCGCGCCACCGTTGCCGGGCCTGCCCTCAGCCCGGCTTCCAACCCTTGGGCAGGCGCGGTTTGGCGATGTGCGCAGCCTCGCACAGCACGTCGGCCATGCCCGAGAAATCGATCGTGCCATGCCCGCGCGCGCGGGCCATGCTGTAGGACTCGTGCACCGCCGCGGCCACCGGCATCGGCACTTTCGCCGCGTGCGCGGAATTGACCACCAGCGACAAATCCTTGTGGGCCAGGTCCACGGTGAAGCCGGGCGTGGTGTCGCCGGCCAACACCTTGTTGGGCAGGTTCATGCGCAACTGGCCGTTGTTCGCCGAGGTGCCCAACAGCACGTCCATGGTCTTCACCAGGTCGAGTCCGAAGCGCTGCGAAAGCGCCAGCGCCTCGGCGTTCACCTGGGTCAGGGTGATGGCCACGTAGTTGTTGACCAGCTTGGTGCGTCCGCCGCTGCCCACCGGGCCGCAGTGGTAGATGGCGTTGCCCATGGCGTCCATCAAGGGCTTGACGCGCGCGAAGTCTGCGCTGCTCGCGCCGACCATGAAGAGCGATTCGCCGCGGTCCGCATGTTCGGCCAGCCGGCCCACCGGCGCGTCGACCATGGTCAGGCCATGGCTGACGGCGGCTGCTGCCAGTCGGTCGGTGGCGAGCGGGTCGATGGTGCTCATGTCCATGAGCAGGGCGCCCTTGGCGGCGTTGGCGAAAATCCCGTCCGGGCCCAGCGCCACCTGCTCGACTTCCACCGAGGAAGGCAGCATGGTGACGACGATGTCGCATTGCCTGGCGATCGCCGCCACGCTTTCGCCGGCTTTGGCGCCAGCTGCAACCAGGGTGGCGACCGCCTCCTGATTGATGTCCGTGACCATCAGGTCGAAGCCCTTCTTGACCATGTTGGTCGCCATCGGCCGTCCCATGCGTCCGAGGCCGATGAATCCGATCTTGCTCACTTGTGGTCTCCCATTTGCGGTGCGCCTGCCGC
>CANGUJ010000308.1 GCA_947456845.1 Burkholderiales bacterium
GATTCGCCGCGGAAGGTGGGGTCATTCTTCCCACCGCCGGATTGCTAAGAGGTCCCGGCGAACTGTCGGCGTCGCTTGTATTTTTCGAGGTTATCAATGCCTTGCTTGGGTTGCCGTTTCGGTCAAGGAAATGATTGCTAGATGGCCGCCCGGTCTAACACGTCGTTGGTTTGGACGGCCATACGGCCGCCTCACAACGCTGCGTTGGGTTCCACACAAATGACCGCTCTAGCGATTGCCCTTTCGGTTGCAAGCCTCATGGTTTCGGGCTTGTTTTGTTGGTTGGGTGCCTCTTATCTCACGGAGGCCTTGGGTGACACCCTTGCCATTTTCGCGGGCATTGTTGCCCTGCTTTACGGCATTTCGAGCGCCGCCTTTTTGGGTGCAGCATGGCTCTCCCCTAAATCTAAGTTCCGCTCGTTATCGCAATGGTCGGCTGCTTTTGTTCTTGCGCTGTGGTTCGCGGGCTCGCTGGACTCAGGCATAATTAGCGGCCTAGAGCTATGGTCAATTGTTGGTGTCGCTCTCTTGCTAACGATCAATGTCGTTAGCGTTCGCCGTGTGCTTCATGTACGGGGTGGCACCCAACCCTTCGGTCAAGCGGATCTGCCTCCGGCAGGCCGCTTACCTTGAACGTTAGGCCTTACAGGAATCCTCTCACCATGTTCACTGCCGAGTTCCTGCTCACCTCTCTGGTGGTCGTGCTCATCCCCGGCACTGGCGTCGTCTTCACCGTGTCTACCGGTCTGGCACTCGGTCGGCGCGCAAGCCTCGTTGCTGCGCTTGGCTGCACTCTGGGTATCGTTCCGCACCTGCTTGCCACCATCCTGGGCCTGGCTGCAATCATGCACACAAGCGCTCTGGCGTTTCAGGCGCTCAAGTGGGCCGGTGTCGCATATCTCTTCCACCTTGCCGTTGTCACGTGGCGTGATCGTTCGGCATTCTCTGTCCAGCCAGTGCAAGGCAAAGGCAGCAGTCTCGGTCTCGTGACCAAAGCCTTCTTGCTCAACATCCTCAATCCCAAGCTCACCATCTTCTTCCTGGCATTCCTGCCGCAGTTTGTCGAACCGGGTGCGGCCTCGCCCGTGCTGCAGTTGCTCGGCCTCAGCGCTGTCTTTATGGCCATGACTTTCGGTGTTTTTGTCGTCTATGGACTCCTGGCTCACGCCTTCCGCAAGGCGGTCATCGAGTCCACTCGTGTACAGGCTTGGCTGCGCCGTGGCTTTGCTGGCGCCTTCGTTGGGCTCGGCGCACAGCTCGCCACATCCGAGCGGTGAGGCCCAACCCCTCGCTCAAGCTGACCCGCTACGGCATGCAGCGTAAGCCTGGTGTGCGGCGCCTTCGGCACCTTCGCACACCAGGCTTACACTGCCTGCCTCCGCGGGCGGCTTAACTCGACCGTTAGCCGTATCCGCTATGAATATTGAACCGCTCGCATCTGTTCAGGAAGTGCTGCCCTTGCTGGCTGAGTGCGGGCTGCCCGTCTCCGACATCACGCCCTCGGCATCAATTTCCTTTTTCGGTGTCCGTTCGGGTGGTGCTCTGGTTGGCGTCGTCGGCCTAGAGATACACGCTCCCTTTGGCTTGTTGCGTTCGCTGGCGGTCGCTCCGGCCTTTCGCTCTTCTGGCATTGCGCACAAATTGGTGGCATTCGTCGAGTCACTGGCCGCAACTCATGACATCAAGGAACTGTTCCTTCTCACAACCACGGCTGAAAGGTTCTTCTTAGGGCTCGGCTATTCGCCAGCCGCTCGCATGGCTGCGCCTCCCGTCATTCAAGCCACACCGCAGTTTTCCAATCTGTGTCCGTCGTCGTCTGCGTTTCTTGTCAAAAATGTCGGCACCGCTGGCTAACTTGTCAGTCAATCGGACACCCAAATGTTGCGTATTTGTGTTCCCTCAGCTGGCGCTCCGGTGCCGGTTGCTTCCACGTTAGGCAGCACAAAGCACGCCCGAGCAGGCTGGAACCGAAGGTCAATCCACTAGCTACGCATATGCCCAATAGCGCAATCAATCTCTCGGAAAAGCTCGGTACCTTCAACGAGTTCTGGAGTCCAAGAACTGTCGGCACGTTCAATAGTCACGATCTCATGGTCGTCAAAGTCAAAGGCGAGTTCGTTTGGCATACACACGCGGACACCGACGATTTCTTCCTAGTACTAAAGGGCACTCTCAAGGTCGAGATGCGTGATCAGACGGTCACGCTCAACGCTGGCGAGATGTACGTGGTTCCGCAAGGAGTCGAACACCGAACTGTGGCAGATGAAGAAACCCATCTGTTGCTCATTGAGCCAACCGGTACACCAAACACGGGAAGTATTGAAACTGCGGCTGCTCGTGCCTTTGCGTAGTCGCGCAGTGCTGCCTAGCCCCTCAGTCAAGCTGACCCGCTACGGCAGGCGCTGTAAGCCTGGTCTGCGGCACATGATGCATCATCGCCAGCCAAGCGTACAGCGCCTGCCTCCGCGGGTAAGGTTGCTCGATCAGGGGGCAATCGTGGGAGGTGCGCCGACCCACCTGCGCTTTGTTGCATACTCGTGTATGAATTTCGTGGACGTGGTGGCTGCCCATGTGAGCTACTCCGAGCGCGGACGTGAGCAGGATTTGTCCGATGAGGTCATGGGCGAAGGCGAGATCTTCGCTCGCAGCCTGCGGCGCGGACCATGAAACGCAGCACGCGCCGCGAGCCGCCCAACAACGCCATCGACGCGGACAGTGAAAAGCGGCGCACCTCCGTCGCCCCGCCTTTCACTTTCGGTCATGGCGAACGTTATGCTTCAAGAGATAGAGACTATGGGCGATGAGATCACTATCCAGCAAGGGTTTCCAGACGAGCTACGTTCATCGGCAGCTGAGTTGTACGACGCAGCGTTTGGAGCCAAGCTCGCAATCGCTATGCCCAACCCGATCTCACGAATGGCAGTCCTAAAGGCAGGCTTCAATCCAGAGTTTTCTTTCGTCGCAATACGCGATGGTGAAATGGTCGGAATCGCAGGTTTCAAGACGGGACTGGGGGCGCTGACAGGCGGGATTTCATTTGGCGTGTTGAAAGATGAGATTGGGCTCTGGGGTGTAATTCGTGCCCTGCTCGGCCTTGCATTGTTTCAACGAAATCTGGTCGCGGGCCAATTGCTAATGGATGGAATAGCCGTTTCGCCCAAGATGCGCGGCAGCGGCATTGGAACCAAGCTTCTGCATAGCCTCATAGCGTATGCAAAGAGTGAAGGGTATCGGTCAATTCGCCTTGATGTTATAGACACCAATCCCGCGGCTCGGCGCTTGTATGAACGTGTTGGCTTTGTCCCTGTAAAGACCGAACAATTTGCCTCTTTGAAATGGCTACTTGGCTTTGGCGCTGCCACGCAGATGGAATACTCACCGGATGCGCAGCCATAACAACAGGTTGCCGCCTACGTTGCTGCGCTCCGCAACGCGGCTGTGACCTGCCCGTTAGGTGGCAAAAGTACTGTGAACCTCGCCTCAGCACAGTTGGAGATTCGAAGGCCCGGCTGGTAGGCCCTATCCGAGATGTTCCTAGACACCGGGCTCCAAGAAAACAACTATCGGCGCAGGCCAATGGCGCCAAGTTGCGCGGCGTCGTTTGATGCATACAATCGTGCTCATGTCCCGTCCGCATATTCTTTTTCTTCTGCTCGGCGTCCTTGGTGCAAGTCTTGTCCAGGCGCAGAGCTCGGCGCCGATGCAGCGTATCGGCAGCTTCGAGATAGACCGCACCGAGGTGACGATCGGTCAGTTCCAGCGCTTTGTCGACGCCACCAGGGCGGTGACAAGCGCCGAGCGTAGAGGGGGCGGCAGCACGTTCGAAGCGGGATGGGAGCAGCGCCGTGGCTGGACATGGCGGGCACCCTATGGAAAGCCCGGTGCGGCCGATGAGCCTGCCGTGCACGTCACTTTCGACGAGGCCGCCGCGTTTTGCACATGGGCCGGCAAGCGCCTGCCGACGGATGTGGAGTGGGGCGAGGCCGCCTATACCGAGCGGCGCCCCCAACCGAGCGGCGGCTTCATCACCGGTCGCAGTTATCGTTACCCCACCGGCGACAGCCCCGGAGGCGCCAATTGCCTGGGCGATTGCGGAAGCGTGAAGACCGTGTCGCATGCCGTGACCTCGCGCGGCAAGGGTCATGCCGAAGCGGGCACCACGAAGCAGGGCGTCAACGGCCTGCACGAGATGGGCGGCAACGTCTGGGAATGGGTCGATAGCGGCAGCGGCGTCGAGCAGCGCACGCGTGGCGGCTCCTGGTGGTACGGGGCCACGCAGATGCAAGATAGCCACATCCAAGGCAAACCTCGCGACACTGCGGTGGTCTACATCGGCTTTCGCTGCGCGCGCGACGCGGCAAGGTGAGCGCATGCGGGCAGACCGGGTCTGCCCCGCACAGCGCCGGGCTTGCTGCGGCGCTCAGGCCGCCTGTTGCAAGGTCGGCGCGCTGTCCTCAAGCGTGATGCGCCGCATGTCGCGCTTGTAGCGCTGGTCGTCGTAGCTGCGGCCGCGGTGCAGGGTGCAGCGGTTGTCCCAGATCACCAGGTCGTGCACGCGCCAGGTGTGGCTGTAGACGAACTCGCGCTGCGTGGCATGCTCGGTGAGGTCGCGGATCAGCATCATCGCTTCGGGCCGCGGCATGCCGTGGATGGTGCCGATGTGCGAGGCGAGGAACAGCGATTTGCGGCCCGAGCCGGGGTGGCGCCGCACCAGGCGCTGCGGCACCGGCGCGAAGCCGGCGCGCTCCTCCTCGGTGAACGCGTCGAAGCCCAGCAGGGCGCGCGAATAGATCAGCGAATGGTCGCAGACCATCGGCTCGACGCGCGCCTTCATCTTGCCGGGCAGGGCGTCCCACGCGGCGCGCATGTCGGCGAACTCGGTCTCCCCGCCTTCCGGCGGGATGGCGCGGGCATGCAGCATCGAGTACTTGGCGGGCGTGGCCTTGAAGCTCGAATCGCTGTGCCAGAGCTGGTTGCCCAGGTTGAACATGCGGCGCCGGTCATCCGCCGCCAGCAGGCTGTCATCGACATCCAGATTGGATATGTCCACCAGCTCGCGGTGCCTCAGGCGCTGCTTTTCCATGCCCACCTGGGCGGGCATGGGTTCGAGGGGGCCCATCGCGCGGCCGAAGGCCATCTGCTGCTCGTCGTCCAGGTGCTGTTCGCGCAGCACCAGTACCGCGTACCGGTCCATGGCGCGGTCGATGGCGGCGCACAGCGCGGGGCCCGGGGTCGCGCGCAGGTCGACCCCGCGCAGTTCGGCGACGAAGAGCGGATGCAGCGGGCGCAGGTCGAGTTCCATGCCGGTCAC
>CANGUJ010000309.1 GCA_947456845.1 Burkholderiales bacterium
AGAGGATCTGGCCCTGGATGGTGACGTCGAGCGCGGTGGTCGGCTCGTCGGCGATGATGAGATCGGGCTCGTTGAGGATGGCCGTGGCGATCGCCACACGCTGGCGCATGCCGCCGGAGAACTGGTGCGGATAGCATTTCAGGCGCTCGTCCGGCGAGGCGATGCCCACCTGCGCCAGCGCGGCGCGGGCGCGTTCAAGCGCGGCCTCGCGGCTGACGTTCTCGTGCGCCCGGATGGCCTCGATCATCTGGGTATCGATGCGCAGCACCGGGTTGAGCGTCATCATCGGATCTTGGAAGATCATCGCAACGCGGCTGCCGCGCACGGCGCGCATCGCCTCCGCGCCGAGGGTGCGCAGGTCGGTGTCGCCCAGGAGGATGCGCCCGCCCACCACCTTGCCGGGCGGATCGATCAGGCCCATGATCGAGTAGCCTGTCATCGACTTGCCGGAGCCCGACTCGCCCACCAGCCCGAGCACGCTGCCGCGCGCGAGCTCGAAGGACACGTCGTTGACCGCCTTGACCACTCCCTGCTTGGTGAAGAAGTGGGTGGATAGGTTCTCGACCTTGAGCGCCAGGCTCATTTCTTGAGCCTCGGGTTGAGGACGTCGCGCAAATGGTCGCCCACCAGGTTGATGCTGACGATCATCAGGAGCAGGGCGATGCCCGGGAAGAAGCTGATCCAGTACTTGCCCGAGAGCAGGAAATTGAAGCCGTTGGCGATGAGCAGGCCCAGCGAAGGCTCGGTGATCGGCAGGCCGAGGCCCAGGAAGGAGAGCGTCGCCTCCAGGGTGATGGCCGAGGCCACCTGCACCGTGGCGATCACGATCAAGGGCGGCATGCAGTTGGGCAGCAGATGGCGGAAAACGATGCGCGAGGCCGGCAGCGCGAGCACCTGCGCCGCCTCGATGTACTCGCGGCGCCGCTCCACCAGCGCCGCGCCGCGCACGGTGCGGGCGTAGTACGCCCACTGCACCGCCACCAGCGCGGTGATGATCTTGCCCAGGCCCTGGCCGAGCAGGGCCAGCAGCACCAGCGCGATCAGGATGGGCGGAAACGAAAGCTGGATGTCGGCGATGCGCATGAGCAGGTTGTCGACGCGCCCGCCCAGCCAGGCGGCGATCATGCCGGCGGTGGCGCCGATCAGGAGCGCCAGGGCGGTGGCCGCGACGCCTACGAACAAGGAGATGCGCAGGCCGTAGAAGATGCCCGACAGCATGTCGCGGCCCTGGTCATCGGTACCGAGCAGAGCCGTCTTGCCGTTGCCCAGCGGGGAGCCCGGCGCGAGCTTGGCGTCGAGCACATCGAGTTGCGCGAGATCGTAGGGGTTTTGCGGGGAGATCCACGGGGCGGTCAGCGCGATCACCAGCACCGCCAGCAGCACCACCGCGCCGGCGACGGCCAGGCGGCTCTCGGTGAACTCCTCGACGAAGCGCGCGAGCGGCGTTTGTTCGGCGGGCGTCATGACTGGGCGTCCGTCAGGCGTACGCGCGGATCGAGCACCGAGTAAAGCAGATCGACCGCCAGATTGACGAAAATGAAGAGCGTGACGATGATCATCAGGTAGGCCACGATCACCGGCCGGTCGAGCACGTTGATCGAATCGATCAGGAGCTTGCCCATGCCGGGCCAGGCGAAGATGGTCTCGGTCACCACCGAGAAGGCGATCACCGAGCCGAACTGCAGGGCGATGACGGTGACGATGGGTATCATGATGTTCTTGAGCACGTGCACGCCGACGATGCGGGCGTTGGAGAGGCCCTTGGCGCGCGCGAACTTGATGTAGTCCATCATGAGCGCCTCCTGCGTGCCAGAGCGCGCCAGCCGGATGATGAGCGCGATGTTGAGCAGCGCCAGGGTGAAGCCCGGCAGGATCAGGTGGCGCAATCCCTCGACGGAAAGAAAGCTGACCGGCAAGCCCAGGAGCAGGGTGGTCGGCCCGCGTCCGTTGGAGGGCAGCACGCCGGCGAACACCGCGAATATCATGATCAGCATCAGGCCCACCCAGAAGGTGGGCAGCGAGAAGCCGAGGATGGATCCGGCCATGATGGCGCGCGCGCCGAAGGACTTGGGCTTGAGGCCCGCATACAGCCCGAGCGGCAGGCCGACCAGCACCGCCGTGCCCATGGCGAACACCGCCAGTTCCAGCGTGGCCGGCATGCGCTCGAAGATCAGGTCGATGGCCGGGATGTTGAAGGCGAAGGACTTGCCGAGGTTGCCGGCCAGCGCCTGCTTGAGGAACAGCAGGTACTGCAGGTACATCGGCTTGTCCAGTCCCAGGCGCGCCACTGCTTCGGCGCGGTCGGCCTGGGTCGCGTCCGGGCTGATGAGGATGTCGATCGGGTTGCCGACCGCATAGACCCCGGCGAAGACCAGCAGCGACATGACGAACAGCACGACCACACTTTGCAGCAGTCGGCGGAGAATGAAGACGAGCATCGTTGGGGGAGCCTGTGGCGGCGCGTACCTTGCTGTTTGCGTGCCTAGTCGTGCCGGATGGCGACGGTCTTGAGGCTGGTGAAGCCCAGCAGGGCCTCGAAGCCCTTTTCGCGGCCGTAGCCGGAGTGCTTGACGCCGCCAAATGGCAATTCCACGCCGCCGCCCGCGCCGTAATTGTTGATGAACACCTGCCCCGCATGCAGCTTGCGCGCCATGCGCAACTGGCGTGCCCCGTCGCGGGTCCACAGGCCTGCCACCAGCCCGTAGGGCGTGCCATTGGCCAGGCGCACGGCGTCGGCCTCGTCGGTGAATGGCGCGGTGGCCAGCACCGGACCGAACACCTCCTCCTGGGCCAGGCGGTGCGCGGGCGGCACATTGGCGAACACGGTGGGCAGGACGTAGAAACCGGACTGCGGCGCGGCTGCGGCCAGCGTACCGGTGCCGGCGACCTGCAAGCCTTCGGCGCGCGCCTGGTCGATGTAGCCCTGCACCCGCGCACGCTGCCTGGCATTGATGACGGGGCCGCAGTCCAGATCCGCCTGACCCGGCCCGACCCGGAGCGCGGCGAAGGCCGCCGCCAGACGCTGCACCACCTCGTCGTGCACGGCTTCTTCCACCAGCACCCGGCTGCCCGCGCTGCAGGTCTGCCCCGCGTTCTGGATGATGGCGGCCACCAGCACCGGGATCGCGGCCTCGAGGTCGGCGTCGGCGAATACCAGTTGCGGCGACTTGCCGCCCAGTTCGAGGGTGACGGGACGGTGGTTGGCCGCGGCGGCCTGCGCGACCACGCTGCCGGTGGCGGGCGAGCCGGTGAACGAGATGTGGTCGATGTCCGGATGCGCGGCCAGTGCCGCGCCGGCCTCGTGACCGAAGCCGGTGACGATGTTGAGCGCGCCGGGCGGCAGCCCGGCCGCGGCGGCCAGTTCGGCGAATTTCAGGAGCGACAGGCAGGCATCCTCGGCCGGCTTGACCACGCAGGCGTTGCCCGCCGCGAGCGCCGCGCCGACCGAGCGCCCGAAGATCTGCATCGGATAGTTCCACGGGATGATGTGGCCGGTCACGCCATGCGCGCAGCGCAGGGTCATGACCGTGTAGCCGCGCTGGTAGGGCAGGGTCTCGCCGTGCAGCTTGTCGCAGGCGCCGGCGTAGTACTCGAAATAGCGCGCGAAAGACGCGGTATCGGCGCGCGCCTGCGCGAGCGGCTTGCCGGTATCGCGGCATTCCAGGAGGGCCAGTTCTTCGGCATGGTCGACGACCGCCTGCGCCAGCTTCATCATCAGCCGGCCGCGCTCGACGGCGGAAAAGCGGCCCCACGGACCGTCACCGCCGTCATGGGCGGTGCGCGCTGCCCGGACCGCGGCCTCGATGTCGGCGGCGTTGCCGCGCGCCAGATAGGCGAATATGTCGCCGTCGGACGGGTCGACGACCGGCAGGGTGGCGCCCGAGGCCGGTGCGGTCCAGCGGTTGTTGATGAAATGGGCGGCCTGGGTGGCGGGTGTCATGCGGGCTTGTCGCGGCGTGCGAAAACGCCGATTATCGCCGCTGCGGGACCTTGCACGGCACTTAAGATTTGTGCGCCGCAATAGCGGATTCTATAATCGGGGATCGGATGGCGCCGGTCGCGCCTGCGGCTGTGCCCGCGGCGTGATCGGTCGTGGCGGATTTTTCCGGCCCGACCGGTTTTCTCCGGCCCACCCAACCCAACCAGGGAACTGCCATGAACCTCGACCGCGTCGGCTCCGGCCGCGACCTCGCCAGCGACTTCAACGTGATCATCGAGATTCCGATGAATGCCGATCCCATCAAGTACGAGGTCGACAAGGAGACCGGCGCGCTGTTTGTCGATCGCTTCATGGGCACCGCCATGCACTATCCATGCAACTATGGATATATACCGCACACCCTGTCCGACGACGGGGACCCGGTCGATGTGCTGGTGATCACCCCGTTCCCGCTGGTGGTGGGGGTGGTGGTGCGTTGCCGCCCGCTCGGGGTGCTCAAGATGGTCGACGAGGCCGGGGGGGACGAAAAGCTTCTGGCCGTGCCCATCGACAAGGTGTTGCCCTGGTACAAGCACTGGCGCACGCCGGGCGACATCAACCCGGAGCGGCTGGCCCAGATTCAGCATTTCTTCGAGCACTACAAGGACCTGGAAAAGGGGAAATGGGTCAAGGTGGAAGGCTGGGGCGGTCCGAAGGATGCGATCCGGTCGATCAAGTCCGGCGTAACACGCTTCCAGAAGGCTAAGACCAAGCCGAACTTTTAGTCCTGCAACCCGGCACAGTCTCCCCGACCCTACGCGCATGCCCCCGGACGCGACCGCCCCGATCATCGCCCGCGAGCTTGCGGAAATCGACGCGCTGGGTCGCGCCGGGCGAGCGCAGGACATGGAGCGCCTGTGTCGCCGCCTGCTGGCGGAGTATCCGCAATGTGCCGATGGCTGGAACCGCCTGGCGATCCACCTCTCCGGGCGTGGCAGCGAACTGCAGGCGGTCGTCTGCCTTGAGCGCGCCATCGCGGCGGCGCCTCGCGAGCCGTCCTATCGCGCCAACCTGGGCGAGATCCTGCGCCGCGCCGGCCTGGCCGACCAGGCGCTGGCGCACTGCCGGCGGGCGATCGAACTCGACCCCGAGCATGTCGTGGCCAACCTCAACCTCGGCTGCGCCCTCATGGACGCGGGTGACGCGGCGGCGGCGCAGGCGCACTTCGCGCGCGTCACCGCGCGTGAGCCCGGCAACGCGCAGGGATGGTTCGGCCTGGGGCGCGCGCAATTCGCGCTCGGCCAGATCGCGCATAGCGCGCAAGCGCTGGCCCGCGCCGTCACCCTGGCGCCCGGCGACG
>CANGUJ010000310.1 GCA_947456845.1 Burkholderiales bacterium
AGCGTCAGCGCGCATGCGCAAATGATCGGCCAGTTGCCCAGGTGCACGTAGGGTGTGCTGCCCGTGCGGCCCTGGACCTCCGCCACCAGGACGCCTTCGGTGAAGGGCGGCAGTTGCCGGATCACCCGGCCGTCGGCGCCGATCACGGCGGTCATGCCGGTATTGGTTGCGCGCAGCATCATCCGACCTGTCTCGAGCGCGCGCATGCGGCTGATCTGCAGATGCTGGTGGGGTGCCAGTGAATCGCCGAACCAGGCGATATTGCTGATGTTGACCAACAGGCTGGCCTCGGGCAACTGGCGGATGATTTCTTCGCCGAACAGGTCCTCGTAGCAGATGTTGACGGCTACGCGCTGGCTTCCCAGCTGCATCGGCTGGGGCGTTTTGCTGCCCCGCGTGAAGTCGCCCAGCGGTATCTTCATCGCGTCGACGAACCAGCGAAAGCCCCAAGGGATGAATTCGCCGAACGGCACGAGGTGGACCTTGTCATAGCGCTGGGACGGGGCTGCCCCCAAGCTCACGGCACTGTTGAAATAGCGTTCGGAAGATTCGGCGCGCGGCACGCCGATGATCAGGTTCGCGCCGGCCGCGTGTGCACCGGCCCGCAGGTCATCGAGGTACTCGCGCGGCAGCGCGTGCAGCATGCGCGGCAGCGCGGTTTCAGGCAACACGGTGATGTCGGCCGGGTGTGCCTCGATCAGGCGTTTGTAAGTGGCCAGGGTGGATTCGAACCTGGCTGCTTCGAATTTCAGGTCCTGGGCGATATTGCCTTGCAACAGGGCCACCTTCACCCGGGAGCCGTCGGCAACGGTCCATTCGACCTGGCTCAGCATTGTGCCGGCTACCAGCAGCAGGGGCAGGGCCGCATCCCGCGCATGCAACCTGGGCCAGGAGAGGACTTTATGGCGCTGCGCGAAGTCGACCACGGCCGCCGCGGCAAACGCGTATAGCCAGCCCAGGCCGTAGACGCCTACCAGGGGGGCGAAGGGGGCGAACGGTCCGCCTGTGCCTGCATAGCCCAGCGCGAGCCAGGGAAACCCGGTGAACAGCCAGCCGCGCAGCCACTCCAGGACGACCCAGCAAGCCGGCGCCACGAACAGCGCTCCGGTCGGCCGCGGCCCGGCGATGATTGCGGCCAGGCCGGTGGCCGTGGCGGGGAACAAAGCCAGGTACGCGGCAAACAGGAATACCGCGAGCGCGGCCAGCGCCGCAGGCATGCCGCCCACATCATGCATGCTGACATACACCCAGGACACGCCCACCATGAAGAAGCCCAGCCCGTAGGCCCAGCCCAGCAGGAACGCGCGGCGCGGGGCGGTTCCCGAGACCAGGAACAGCAGGCCGGCCAGGCCCGCGACCGCGGCACCGGCATAATCCAGCGGGGCGAAGCCGAGAGTGGCAAGGGCGCCCAGCGCGGGCGCCGCGACAAGGCCGAGACGGCCCGCAAGAACGCTCAAGCAGTGCCCGGCATGCGCAATACGCGCAGCAGATGCACCTGCCGGCTGTCCGTGCGCAGCACCTGGATGCGCAGGTCGCCTGTCGTGATGGATTCACCGCGCTTGGGAATCCGTCCCATTCGATTGATCACCAGTCCGCCGATGGTGTCGGCGTCCGCATCCGCAAGCGTGCAGCCGAAATACCGGTTGAAATCCGCGAGTTCGGTACGCGCCTGGACGCGCCACGCGGCGGCGCCTTCGGCGTGGATGTTGTCGGCGGTGTCATCGAGGTCGTACTCGTCATCGATCTCGCCGACGATCTGTTCCAGCACGTCCTCGATGGTGACCAGGCCCGCCACGCCGCCGTACTCGTTGACGATGATGGCGATGTGATTGCGGTTGGCACGAAACTGCCTAAGCAGGTCGTTGAGACGCTTCGATTCTGGAACGAACACCGCCGGACGCAGGATCTCGCGGATGCGCAGCTCTTGGCCGGCATAGACCCGCAGCAGATCCTTGGCCAGGAGGATGCCGATGACGTCGTCGAGATTGCCGTCGATCACCGGAAAGCGCGAATGCCCGCTGCGCACTACGCGCGGCAGGAATTCGTCGGCCGGGGTCGCGATATCGATCACATCCATGCGACCGCGTGGCACCATGATGTCGCTCGCCGACAACTCGGAGGTCTGCAGCACGCCTTCGATCATGGCCAGCGCCTCCGCATCGAGGAGGTCGCGCTCGTGCGCCGAGTGCAGTAGCGTGATGAGTTGCTCGCGGTCCTCGGGCTCGCGCATCAGCAGTGCGGAGAGGCGCTCTAGCAGTCGGGGCTTAGCCTGGGCGGGGCGGGCGTCCATGTTGAACGGCGTCGCTGTTGTGGCGGGACCGAGGGGAATGGGCGGTAAGCCGGCCTGATCAGGCGGCGCGCCGCCGCACCGCTGGATCCGGCGACTCAGTCACCGCGTCTATGGTGTAAGGGTTGCAAAAGCCCAGAGTATCCAGGATTTCGACTTCGCGCGCCTCCATCGCCATAGTCTGCCGCGGTCGTTCGTGGTCGAAACCCAGGGCATGCAGGGCGCCGTGGACTGTCAGGTGCGCATAATGAGCGGGGAGCGGCTTGCCCTGCTCGCGCGCCTCGCGCGCCACTACCTGGGCGCACAGCACGATATCCGCCGCGAGCGGCGTACCGCCATAGGCGAAGGTCAGCACGTTGGTCGCATAGTCGCGTTTGCGGTAGTCGCGGTTGAGCGCGCGCGCCTCCGCCGTGTTGACCACGCGCAGCGTCACCGCCGCGTTCACCGGCAGGGCGGCGCTCAGCCAGCGCCGGAAGCGCGCCGGGCGCGGGATGCCCGGCAGCCTGCTGGCGATCTGGATTTGCGGCGCCGGCATGCCATTCAGCCGTTGCGGATGCGCGCGCCGCGCAACAGGGCGTCGGCGACGTCGGAGCGGCCGTCGGCCGGCCGGTTCGCGGTGTAGGCCTCGTAGGCGGCGACGATGCGCCCGACCAGCGGATGACGCACGACATCATCGGCGGTGAAATGCGTCATGGCAACGCCACGCACGCTAGCCAGCACCTCCTGCGCCTCGATCAACCCGCTCTTGCTGCCGCGCGGCAGGTCCACCTGGGTCGGGTCGCCCGTCACCACCGCCTTGGCCCCGAAGCCCATGCGCGTGAGGAACATCTTCATCTGCTCGGGCGTGGTGTTCTGGGCCTCGTCGAGAATGATGAAGGCATGATTGAGGGTTCGACCGCGCATGTAGGCCAGGGGCGCGATTTCGATGGCGCCCTTTTCGAACATCTTGCCCACCCGGTCGAACCCCATCAGATCGTAGAGTGCGTCGTACAGAGGGCGAAGATACGGGTCGACCTTCTGGGCCAGGTCCCCTGGCAGGAAGCCGAGACGCTCGCCCGCCTCCACCGCAGGGCGCACCAGCACGATGCGCTTGACGGCATCGCGTTCCAGCGCATCCACCGCGCAGGCCACCGCGAGATAGGTCTTGCCGGTGCCGGCAGGGCCGATGCCGAAAGTGACATCGTGGGCGAGAATGCTGTCTAGGTAGGCGCGCTGGTTCGGGGTGCGCCCGGCCAAGTCGCGTTTGCGCGTCATGAGCCGGGGCAGGTCGCCCTCGTCGGTCGCCGGATTGGCGCTGTCGACGATGCAAAGCTGCACCGCGTCCGGCTCGAGCGCGCTGTCGGCGCGCGCATACAGGTCTTCAAGCAGGTCCGACGCGCGCTCGATCGCGCCGGCGTCGCCGCGCACGGTCACGCGCTCGCCGCGACGCGTGATGGTGACATCGAGCGCCACTTCGAGCTGGCGCAGGTTGGCGTCGAGCGGGCCGCACAGGTTGGCCAGGCGCCGGTTGTCGGCCGGCTCGAAGCGGAGTTCCCGGGAGGGGCGCGGCAACGCTCGTGCCCCTCAGTTGACGGTGACGATCTCGCCGCGCAACGAATGCGGCAAGGCGGCCGTGATGGTGACGGCCGCAAGCGTGCCTATCAGGCGCGTGCTGCCGGGGAAATTGACGACGCGGTTGTTGGCGGTGCGGCCGCGCAGTTCGCTGGCATCCTTGCGGGCAGCCCCTTCGACCAGCACTTGCTCGACTTTGCCGACC
The DNA here is from genome assembly GCA_947456845.1 of Burkholderiales bacterium. Lineage (GTDB taxonomy): Bacteria > Pseudomonadota > Gammaproteobacteria > Burkholderiales > JAEUOS01 > JAEUOS01. The sequence goes on from CANGUJ010000310.1 coordinate 4,044, forward strand.
ATGGCGCGGCTGATGGCAAGCGCTTGCTCCTCGATGCGCGCCTGCAAGCGGGCCAAGCGGCGCTGCCGCACCTCGAGGGGCGTCTCGTCGCTCAGGTCCGCGGCCGGTGTGCCGGGACGGCGCGAATACAGGAAGCTGAACGCGCCGTCAAAGCCGATGTCCTCGATCAGTTGCATGGTGGCCGCGAAGTCGGCCTCGGTCTCGCCCGGGAAGCCGACGATGAAGTCGGTCGAAAGCGAAAGGTCCGGGCGTACCGCCCGCAGGCGGCGCACGATGGATTTGTACTCGAGCGCCGTGTAGCCGCGCTTCATCGCCGCGAGCACACGGTCGCTGCCGGCCTGCACGGGCAGGTGCAGTTGCGACACCAGTTTCGGGACGCGCGCGTATACGCCGATGAGGCGTTCGGTCATTTCCTTCGGATGCGAGGTGGTGTAGCGGATGCGCTCGATCCCGGGGATTTCCGCGACGTATTCGATGAGGAGCGCGAAATCGGCGATGTCGCCGTCCGCAGCAGCGCCGCGGTAGGCGTTGACGTTTTGTCCCAATAGCGTGACCTCGCGTACGCCCTGCTGCGCAAGCCCGGCGACCTCGGTGAGCACGCCGTCGAGGTCGCGCGATATCTCGGCGCCGCGCGTGTACGGCACCACGCAGAAGCTGCAGTACTTGGAGCACCCCTCCATGATGGAAACGAACGCAGTCACGCCGTCGCTGCGCGCGGCGGGCAGATTGTCGAACTTTTCGATTTCGGGAAAGGAAATGTCGACTTGCGGCCTGCCCGTGGCGCGGCGCTGGCGGATAAGTTCGGGCAGCCGGTGCAGGGTCTGCGGGCCGAACACCACATCGACGTAGGGCGCGCGCGCGACGATTGCCGCGCCTTCCTGGCTGGCGACGCAACCACCGACGCCGATGATGAGGGACGGATTCTGCTGCTTGAGCAGCCGCGCCCGGCCGAGATCGGAAAACACCTTTTCCTGCGCCTTTTCGCGCACCGAGCAGGTGTAGAAAAGGATCACGTCCGCCTCTTCCGGCGTAGCCGCCTTTTCAAGGGCATCGGAGGCGCCCAAAACGTCTGCCATCTTGTCCGAGTCGTACTCGTTCATCTGGCAGCCGAAGGTCTTGATGTAAAGCTTTTTCGGCATGGCGTGCAGGGAACCGTTGTTGAGCGGGGCTGCGAATCGAAGGATTAAGGTGGGCTTGCGCGTGCTCCGCTATTGCGGCTGCGCCGGGTCGGGGG
>CANGUJ010000311.1 GCA_947456845.1 Burkholderiales bacterium
CGTTGAGCGCGGTGGCCACCGCGCGGGCCGCGGCCAGCAGGTTCTGCTCCTGCTGTTCGCGCAGCAGACCTTCCATCTCGCGCACGTAGCCCACGCCGACCAGCGGAATGGCGGCCAGCGACACGGTCACCAGCAGCAGCTTGGCCGTCAGGCCGATGCGCAGGCGGGGCATGGGTGCGGCCTCCGGCTAGGCGCGCCAGCGATAACCCATGCCATAGACCGTATCGATGGCTTCGAACCCCGGGTCGAGCGCGGCAAACTTGCGGCGAATGCGCTTGATGTGCGAGGTGATGGTGCCGTCATCGACCACGATCTTGGCGTCGCCCATCAACTGGTCGCGGTTCTTGACGTGGCCGGGAAACTTGGCGAGGGCATGCACCATCCAGAATTCGGTGAGGGTGAGGTCGACTTCCTGGCCGTGCCAGAGCGCCAGGAAACGCTTCATGTCCAGCGTGAGCGGTCCGCGTTCGATCAATTCGTCGGCGGCCTGCGGTTCCTTTGCCAGGTCCGCGCGGCGAAACAGGGCGGCGATGCGGGCCAGCAGATGCGGCAGCGAAATGTCCTTGGTGAGATAGTCATCGGCGCCCAGCCGCAGCCCCGAGACGACGTCGAAGTCGGAATCGCGCGCGGTCAGGAACAGGATGGGCACCGTGGCGGAGGCGGCGCGCAATTCGCGGCACAGCGTGAAGCCGCCGTCGGGTTCCTGGCCGAGGCCGATGTCGATGATGGCCAGTTCGGGCAGGCGCAGCTTGAATGCCGCCGAGGCTTCCGGACGGGTGGCATAGGTGGCCACCTCGTAGCCGTGGCGCTTGATGGCCTCGGCATAGTTGGCGCGAATGGCGGCGTCATCCTCCACCAGGGCGATACGTTTGGCCATTGTGGCACCTCCTGAACCGGGTTGCGATGCGCGGGCAAGATATCAGATGCGTCCGCCCCGTGCGCCTTGCAGGTCGGGTCGGTCAGATTGCTGCCACTATTGTTCAGTGCGGCGCCTCTTGGCGCCGCGCCGCCGGCCAGTATCGGCGGGTGAAATGGAGGCTCCATCACAAACTTGGAGCCGCCCGCCATGCACCGTCTTTCCAGCTCGACCAAACCTGCGAACCTGATGCTGGACATGCTGCGGGCGCTCGGTCTGGCCGCTGTCGCAGGATTGGGGACGGCGCTCGCTTCCGCGCTGGTGGTGGTGTTCCTCGCCAGCACCGCATGACCGGGACGGGGCGCAGGGCGTGAAGCAGCCGGTAGCCGTTGGCCTCGGGTGGGCCATGGCCGCAAGCGTGCGCATGCCGCCCGCGCCGCATGCCGGCGTCGCTCACCGCGGTCCGGCTTCGCGCTAAGATGAGGTTCCCTCCCGACAGGACCTGCATGACGATGAGATCCAACCATGACATGGGCGGCTTGGCCGCAGGGCGCCTGACCCCGCGCGAACACGAATACGAGCCGTGGGAGAAGCGCGTCGACGCTCTCATGATGCTGCTGTCGTCGAAGCAAAGACAGCTGTTGACCGTCGACGAATTGCGCCGCAACATCGAGGCGCTGGGCGCCGATGCCTACGACCGCATGACCTATTACGAGCGCTGGATGCATGCCATCGGACAGACCCTGATCCAGCGCGGGGTGATCAATATCGACGAACTCGGCCGCCGCATGGAGGAAGTGCGCGCCGCGGGCGGGCCGGATGCGGCGGTGAACCAATGAGCGGATCCGCCGGCATGCCGGGCATGTATGGGACCGATCCGGAGGGGGCGGCCTTCCTGCCGGCACATTTTTCACCGGGTGATCGTGTGCGGGTGCGGGCCGCGATTCCGCCCGGGCATGTCCGCACCCCCTGGTATTGCCGGGGCAGGAGCGGTGTTGTCGAGCGTCTGTGCGGCGCGTTCGCCAACCCCGAGGAACTGGCCTACGGCCGGCCGGGACTGCCGGCGCAACCGCTCTACCGGGTGCGCTTCCAGGCGCGCGAGTTATGGCCGGACTATCGAGAGAATGCGGCCGATGTCGTGGAAATAGAGATCTACCAGCACTGGCTGGAAACCGCACCGGAGGACCGGCCATGAGCGAGCCGCATGACCACAGGCACGGACGCGATGACGAGGATTCGGTTTCTTACTACCGGACCATGGAAATCGCCGTCCGGTCCTTGCTGATAGAAAAAGGCATTTTTTCCGCGCAGGACGTGCGGCGCACCGTCGAGGCGATGGACGGCCGCAACTACTCGCGCGGCGCCAGGGTGGTGGCACACGCCTGGCAGGACGGCGCGTATCGCGCGCGCCTGCTCGCCAACGGCACCGCCGCGGTCGAGGAACTCGGCATGCAGGTCGGGCCGCTCAAGCTGGTGGTCGTCGAGAACACGCCGGCGGTGCACAACGTGGTCGTCTGCACTCTCTGTTCCTGCTATCCGCGCATGCTGCTGGGGCTGCCTCCGGACTGGTACAAGAGTCGCGAATACCGTTCGCGGGTGGTGCGCGAACCGCGCGCCGTGCTGGCCGACTTCGGCACGGCGCTTCCGGCGGACGTGACCATCCGCGTGCATGATTCGACGGCCGACATGCGTTACATGGTGCTGCCCATGCGCCCGCCGGCCAGCGCCGGAGAGTCCGCGGCGCAACTGGAGCGGCGCATCTCCCGAGATGCATTGGTCGGCACGGCGGTGATCGACCGCTAGCGGTCGGCGCGGGCTTCGGGCTGGGGCGTTGGCACCCCCATGTCCGCGGCGGGAGACCCGGGGCTTGCGACGGTACTCAGACTGCGGTCATATACCGGCACCTCGGCCGCCGGCGGGCGGTAGAACAGCACGCGGCTGGCGCGCGATTGCTTGGCCCGGTACATGGCGCTGTCGGCCCGGGCGAGCAGCGTCTGCCTGTCCGGCGCGTCGACCGGATAGACCGCGATGCCGAACGACGCGGACACGGGCGTTTGTTCCGTCAGTTCGAGGCCGACGAACGGTGCGCTGATCGCGGCAACCAGCTTTTGCGCCACTTCCGCGATCTCGCCATCGGTGCCGGTCTGTTCGAGCAGCACGACGAACTCGTCGCCGCCCACGCGGGCCAGGGTGTCGGAGGCGCGCAGGCTGTTCTTCAGGCGCCGGGCGATTTCGATCAGCACCGCATCGCCGGTGTGGTGGCCGAGCAGGTCGTTGACCTTCTTGAAGCCGTCGAGGTCGATGAACATCAGTGCCAGACGCCCGTTGTTGCGTTTGCTGCGCTGGATGGCGCGGTCCAGCTCCGCGTTGAAGGACAGACGGTTACGCAGGCCCGTGAGCGCGTCATGGGTGGCGGCATAGGTGAGCCGTGCCTCCGCCTCGCGCCGCAGCCAGAACAGCGCCAGCTGGCTGCACAGCGAGTCGGCGAGGGCGGCGATCATCGGGTCGACCTGCTGGGCATGCGGGCCGAGAAACTCCAGCACGCACACCACCTCGCCTTGCACCACCACCGGGACGGCGAACGCGGCACGCAGCCCGCAAGCCAGCGCCTGCTCGCGACGGTTGTAGTCGGGGTCGTGCGCGACATCATGGCTGCTGGCGAGCGCCTGGCCGCGCCAGGCCCGGCTGATCAGGTCGTGCGCCGTGACAGGAAACCGCGCCGCCCGCGAGGCCTGCGCGAAGGATTGGGCCGCTTCCTCATGCCAGGTCTCGCCGCACAACAGCGTATCGTCGCTGGTGTCGCGCACCCAGCGCGCGCCGTAGCGCCAGCCCATGGGCCGGCAGACCGCCTCGAGGAGCGCGGGCAGGGCCTCGGAAAGCCGGGCCGCGCCTGCCAGGATGCGCGTGACGGCATCGCGGATCTCCAACTGCATCTGGGTCTGGCGGATTGCGGTGTAGTCGCGGCTTGCGCCGCGGTAGCCGATGAATTCGCCGCCGTCGGCGAATACCGCCACCCCGCCGCTGCAAGAGAAGCGCAGCACACCGGCACGGTCGACGCGTCCGACGACAAATTCGTGGAAGGTGCGCCTGTGGTCCATGTCGTCGCGCAGCCTCGCCCAGTCCTCCGGGGTGACGCCTACAGTGGGGTAGTCCCATGGCGCATGACCGAGCAGGTGGTCGAAGTCGAACCCGCGGTTCTCGCCGTCGCGGTAGAGGATGCGCTTGTAGCGGTGTTCGGCGTCGGTCTCCCAGAACACGTCGCTGGCCGAGCGGATCATCTGCCCGAACACCTGTGACCAGCCGTCCGGTATGTCGCCCGCCGCGGGCCAGGATTGCCCGGCAGGCGACCCCGGCATCGGGCCGACGCGCTGCCGCGCCCGCAACTCGGCCAGGCGCGTGCGGCTACGCAGCAACGCCGCGCCCAGCCCGGCGGCAAGCGCCATGGCGATAAGCGCGAGCGCAGCAAGCACGGCAGTTGCCGACATCGGCGGACGGCCCCCGGTCAGGCGATGGTGACACCGCCGTCGGCGACGATGGTCTGGCCGGTGATGAAGGCGCCCGCCTGCGAGGCGAGCATGACGGCGATGCCCGCGATGTCGTCGGGTTCGCCGAGACGGCGCAGCGGGGTTGCCGATTCGCGCCTGGCGCGATTGGCGTCGTCTTCCCAAAGGGCACGCGCAAAATCGGTGCGCACCAGTCCCGGCAGGATGGCATTGACGCGGATGTTGCTGGGGCCCCATTCGACAGCCAGATTGCGCGCCAGGCCGGCGTCTGCCGCCTTCGACACGCCGTACAGGCCGATCACGTCGTTCCCGCGCAAGGCCGCGATGGACGATACGATGATGACCGCACCGTCCCGGCGCGCCGCCATCTGCGGGATGACCATGTTGCAAAGTTGCCAGACGCTGCGGATGTTGGTGCCCATGATCTTGTCGAACGCCTCGTCGGAGGCCGATGCGGTCGGGCCGTAAACCGGATTGGTGGCGGCGTTGCACACCAGGACGTCGATCCGCCCGTAGGTCTGCATGGTGGTGGCGACGAGATTCTCGAGCGCGTCCTTGCGGGCCACGTTGCAGGGCACGGCGATCGCGGTCAGGCCCTCGGCATCGAATTCGGCCTTGACCTCGGCGCAGGCTTCGGCCTTGCGACTGGAGATCACGACTTTCGCCCCCGCCAGGGCCATGTGGCGGGCGATGGCCTTGCCTATGCCTTTGGTGGAGCCGGTGATGACGGCGATTTTGTCCGACAGGTCGAAAAGAGGAGAGGTCATGGACGGGTTCGGCATTGGCGCAGCGCTGTTTCGGATCGGTTAGGATACCCCACCCTCAACAGGCTCGGTAAGGTGTGATGGACGTCAGGCAGGAAGCGCGCGAGGTGCTCGATTTCTGGTTCGCGGAGCCGCCCGCGGCCGAGCATGGCC
>CANGUJ010000312.1 GCA_947456845.1 Burkholderiales bacterium
GGTGACCCCAAGCGTGTTGCGCTGATCGCGGCCGATCTGGTGGCGCACTTTGAAAAGCGCGTCGAGGCCATGGACGGCAAGGCCATGATCGTCTGCATGAGCCGGCGCATTTGCGTGGACTTCTACAACGCGCTTGTCGCGCTGCGCCCAGACTGGGCCAGCGCCAAGGATGACGATGCCGAAGCCGAAAAAGGCAAGCCCTGCGTCATCAAGGTGGTGATGACCGGCAGCGCCGACGACGGTCCCGCCTGGCAGCCGCATATCCGCAGCAAGGAAAAACGCCGCAAGCTGGCCAACCGCTTCAAGGATAGTCGCGATCCGTTCCGCATCGTGATCGTACGCGACATGTGGCTCACCGGCTTCGACGCGCCCTGCCTGCACACCATGTACGCCGACAAGCCCATGCAAGGTCACGGTCTCATGCAGGCCATCGCAAGAGTGAACCGGGTGTTCCGCGACAAGCCTGGCGGGCTGGTGGTGGATTACCTCGGCCTGGCCGACCAGCTGAAAAACGCCCTTGCCACCTATACCGAAAGCGGCGGCAAGGGCGACCCCACCTTCGACACCGCGCAGGCCATTGCCATCATGCTGGAAAAGCACGGCGTGGCGTGCGACATGATGCACGGCTTCAACTGGGACAAATGGACCACCGGCACCCCGGCCGAACGTCTCGGCCTGATCCCGGCCGGGCAGGAGCACATCCTCGAACAGGAAGAAGGCAAGAAGCGCTGGGTGCAGGTCGTGACCGAACTTTCACGCGCCTTCGCCCTGTGCTCGGCCAGCGACGAAGCCACCCAGGTGCGCGACGACGTGAGCTTCTTCCAGGCCATCCAGGCCGCGCTCAACAAGCAGGGCGGCAGCAACCGCAAGACGCCTGAGCAGATCGACGCCGCGATCCGCCAACTCGTGTCCAAGGCGATCACCACCGAAGGCCAGGTCATCGACGTGTTCACCGCTGCCGGCCTGGCGCGGCCGGACATCGGCATCCTGTCCGACCAGTTCCTGGCCGAAGTGCGCGGGTTGAAGCACAAGAACGTGGCCGCCGAGTTGCTGGAAAAGCTGCTCAAAGACGAACTCAAGGTCCGCTCCAAACGAAATCTGGTGCAAGCTCAGGCGTTTTCCGAAAAGCTCAAGCAGACGCTCAATTCGTATCACAACCGCGCCATCTCGACGATGCAGGTGCTGGAAGAACTGATCAGCCTGGCCAAGGAACTCGACGCCGCCACCAAGCGCGGCGAGGACCTGGGTCTCACCGATGACGAAGTGGCGTTCTACGACGCGCTGGCCGCCAACGAAAGCGCCGTCAAGGCCATGGGCAGCGCGGAACTGCGCGTGATCGCGGCGGAACTGGTCACTCAGGTGCGCAAGAGCGTGACCATCGACTGGACGCTGCGCGAAAGCGCGCGCGCCAAAATCAAGGTGATGGTCAAGCGCATCCTCAACAAATACGGCTACCCGCCCGACCTGCAGGAAGAAGCCACCCAAACCGTGTTGGCGCAGGCCGAACTGCTCTCGGCCATGTGGGCCGAGGCGTAGCACTTGCCTTTCAGACCCCGCCGCCCACCTGCGGCCTTGCCGCCACCAATGCCGCTGCCTGATCCGCCAAGCCGGCATGCTTCAACGCGTCGAGCATGCTGCGATCCACCAGTTCGCACTGCGCATGGCTGCCGCCAATGCGCGCCGCCTCTATCCTGGCCTCGCCCAGGCGCGCCGCGGCAAGCGTCCAGTTGCCCTGTGCATGCGCCGCCAGCCCCTCGGCGATGCGCAATGCCACCATGCTGGCGGGGCGCTCGGTAGCCAGCGCCGCAAGCTCGCCCTGCAGGCGCGCAAAACCCGCCGCGTCGCCGGCCCGCAGGTAGGGCATGGCCGCATGCGTGTCCACGAAGGCGTTGCCGGCCGCCGGAAAGCGGGTGGTGATGTAGGTCGATAGAAGGCGCCAGTCGTCCTCGCGCCGCGCCTGCCCGCACAGTTCCGCGCGCCACAGCCATGAGGCGATGTCGGAGAGCACGTTGAGCGGCGGGATCGGCGCGCCGGCGCCCACCAGTTGCGGGCGGAACTCGGTTTCATAAAGGCGCCAGGCCTCTTGCGCGTTGCCCGCGCCCAGCTCCCACAGGGCGAGGTGCCAGGCGAGGTGGCCGCGCAGCAGGGCCCGGTGCGTGAAGCGCGCCAGCCAGCCGCGCAGGAACTGCGCGCCGGCTTGCGGCCGGTTCAGTTCGTAGTCCACATGCGCGCGCACATGGGCGGCGTTGGCGTTGTGCGGGGCGGCTTCGAGGGCGCGATTGACGCGCGCGTCGGCATCGGCCAAGCGGCCGGCCTCGCATTCAGCAAAGGCGTGAATAGCCGCGAACCACCAGTCGTCACCGTAATGCGGCGCCATGCTGTCGAGTAGCGCCAGCAGTTCCGCCTCGCGGTCGAGCCGCCCGGAAAAGCCGATCAGCCCGAACACGCCGGTGGTCGGGTGCAGCACCATGGCATCGCGCGGGAAGTCCTTGAGGTGATCCTTGATCGCCGCCAGCGCCATATCGCCGCGCCCCTCCACCGCCAGCGCCAGGGCCGCTACATGGCTGCGTTCGCGCGCGGTGGTGCCGGCCGCGAGTGTTCGCGCGTTGTTGGCCGCCGTCCGGGCTTCGGCCGCCCGGCCGTAGGTGGCAAGCGCCCGTGCGCGGCCGATCTGCGCCAGCGCGAAGCCGGGGTCATGCGCGAGCGCGGCGTCGAAGCCGGCCACCAGGTCCGCGCCGGCGGCGAACATGGTGTCCACCGCCCCAAGATAGGCCTGCGCGGCGGCGGCTGAGGCGGTCGAGAGGGGCAGTCCGTAACGGTCGGTCGAGGGCATGCGGCGCGTCGGTAGGGCAGGATTGCTCGAGGGGTGATTATGGGGCAGCCGGCAAGGCATTAAGATGCGTCTTCGTCCGGCAGCGTCTTCTCACCCTCGCCATGTCCCGCCTGTTCTCCAACCGCGACCGCTCTTTCGACATGGGCGACTTGCCCACCGAACGCCTGCCGCGCGATGCGGCGGCGCGGGCGCTGCCGGCGCGCCTGCCTGCGGATGGGCATGCCGGCTCCACGCACAACATCGATGCGGCCCTGGCCGAGTACCGGGCGCTGTTCTGCCAATACCTGGAAGGCGAACCAGCGCGGGCGCGGGCGCCGCTGCCGGAAGACACCACCACACGCTCGCGCAACCTCAAGGCATCGGCCTACTTCCTCGATGCAACCTTGGCCGGCGTGTGCCGGCTTGAGGCCGGCGACTGGACCGTCGACACGCCGCCTGCCCACACCCATGCCCTCGTCTTCGCCGTCGAGTTCGGCCGCGAGCCCAGGGCGGGCGAGCCGGGCGCGGAATGGATCCACGGCAGCAATGTCGCCCGCACCAACGCGCGCGCGGCGGAGGTGGCGGTGGTGCTGGCCGGCTATATGCGCGCCCTCGGTTTCGCGGCGCGCGGCCATGTGGCAGGTGCGTCGCAAGTCGGCATGGAAGCGCTGGCGCAACGCGCCGGTGTGGCGCGTGCGGTCGATGGCGTGCTGGCCCTGCCGTTCACCCGTTGCGGTTTTGCGCTGGGCGTGGTGACCACCGATCTCGAACTGGCGGCTGATCTGCCGATCGCGCCGGAGGCCTCGCTCGACTGGCCGGACAACGACGCCTACATGGGCAAGGGCGGTACCCGGCCCGGCTGGCAGGCGGCCGAGGAGGCCACCCGCCCCTTGCACCTCGGCCGTTACCCGATGGAAACCATCCGCCGTGTGCCCGAGCCCACAACGCTTGTCCTGCGCGACGAGATCACCCGCATGAGCAAGCGCGCCGACCTGTTCACCCGCGCGCTGGCCGGCGATCTCGGCGAAAAGCCGAAGGTCGAGCGCATGCGCTTCGCCACCAAGCATCCGCTGGCGCTGGCGATGACGCCGCTCATCCGCAACATGGTGCCGCTGCAGGGCACCCGCGAGCCGCTCGTACCTACCGGCCTGGGGGGCGACCTGTCCGATGCGAGGCGCAATGCCGAAAGCATCAAGGCGCTGGCCTATTTCCTCGGCGCCGACCTGGCCGGCATCTGCGAAGCCGAGCCGTGGATGTACTACTCGCACGACGCCGAGGAAGGCAAGCCGATCGCCGCCTATCACCGCCACTGCGTGGTGATGCTGATCGACCAGGGCTTCGAGACCATGGAAGGCGCCTCCGGCGACGACTGGATCTCAGGCGCACAGTCGATGCGCGCCTACATGCGCGGCGCGCTCATCGCCGGGGTGATGTCGGCCCACCTGCGCCGCCTGGGATATTCCGCGCGCGCGCACACCAACGCCCACTCCGAGGTGCTGCACATCCCCGCGGCGCTGATGGCCGGGCTGGGCGAGTTGTCGCGCATCGGCGAACTGGTGTTGAACCCCTTCATCGGCCCGCGTTCCAAGAGTGTGCTGCTCACCACCGACCTGCCGCTGGCCTTCGACCAACCCATCGATTTCGGGCTACAGGCGGTGTGCAACATGTGTTTCAAGTGCGCGCGCGAATGCCCGTGCAATGCCATCCCGTTCGGCCCCAAGGTCATGTTCAACGGCTACGAGATCTGGAAGCCGGATGTCGAGAAGTGCGGCAAGTACCGCCTCACCAACATGAAAGGCTCGGCCTGCGGGCGCTGCATGAAGACCTGCCCCTACAACCGCGAAGGTCTGGTCGAATCCGACCGCCTGCTCGAACTTTCCATCCGCGTGCCTGCCGCGCGCCGCGCCCTGGTCGACTACGACGACGCCAGCGGCGGGGGCGCGCGCAACACCGTCAAGCGCTGGTGGTTCGACCTGGAAGTCGTCGACGGCGTATGCGTCACCCCGCGCGGCGCCAACCAGCGCGATCTCGATCTTTCGCGCGGCGATAAACTGGCGCGAGAACAAAAGCTGGCGTTCTTTCCGCCGCACCTGCAACCGGCCGGCGGCACCACCCTGGCCACCACGGTCCCGGTGGACCGCGCGGCCGGGCAGAAGGCCTATGCCGAGGCGGAACGCCCGGCGGCCGCGCGCCGGCGCGGCAAGACCAACCCGTAACAGGCGCCAAACACCATGAAAAAACTCGATGTGATGATTGCCGGGGCCGGGCTTGGTGGTCTGGCGGCGGCCGCGTGCCTGCTCAAGAAGGGCTTCAAGGTGCGCGTCTTCGAGCAGGCGGCGCAACTGGGCGAGATCGGTGCCGGCGTACAGCAAAGCGCCAACTCGGCCAAGGTGCTCTACGACCTCGGCCTGCGCGACGCGCTGGAGAAGGTCGCGGTCA
>CANGUJ010000313.1 GCA_947456845.1 Burkholderiales bacterium
AAGCAGTTGCACTTCGCATAGCTGGGGGGAATCCGTGCCGGTTGCCACGAGCGTGCCTTGGCTGCCGTAGATTTCCATGCGATAGCCGCTGCCGGCCCAGGGGACCGTGGCCACATGGAGGGATGCCACGCCGCCGCCGGCGAGCCGGCCGCTGACCAGCACGTTGTCGGGCGAGGTCACTTCCACGTTCCGGCCGGTGTCGGTCTCGCGCCAGGCATGGACCTGGGTGGATACCACGCCGGCCACATGGCTGAATTCGCCGGCAACGAAGCGCAGCGCGTCGATGGTGTGGCCGCAGGGAATGGTGAGGGTGTTCGCCCCGAGGCTGGCGTCGCGCTGCCAGCTGCGCGAGGCAGGGCGCTCGAGGATGCCCTCGCGCATCAGATGCACGCGGCAGGCGGTCACCGCGCCGATGTGGCCGCTGGCGACCAGGTGCCGCATGTGCGCCAGCGCGGGGCTTACGCGTGCCTGCAGGCCCACGGCAGTCTGCAGGCCCCGGGCCCGCGCGAGATCGGCCAGGTCCGTCGCCTCGACGGTGGTCCTGCCCAGCGGCCATTCGGTGTACACGTGCTTGCCGGCGGCCAGGGCGGCGCGGGTGAGCGCATGATGGTGCGGTACCTTCACCACCACCGCCACCGCGTCCACCTCGGGCGAATTCACCAGCGCCTCGACGTCATGGAAGGCGAGCCGCGCGCCGTGCTTGCGGCGCGCCGCCTCGGCCGTCTCGGCGCGCGTCGTGCAGACCGCGGCGAGTTCGAAGTCCGGGCTGGCGGCCAGGGCGGGCAAATGGGCCCGGCCGGCCCACGGACCGGCGCCGATCAGTCCGAGGCGAATCCTGTTTGTCATGCGCATGCTCCGTGATCGGTTGAGGGGGCCCATTATTCCAGAAGCCGATTGGCGGGTACTATCCGGGCTGTCCATCGCACCAAGGCGCAACCAGCGCATGTCCAAGGAAGTCAATGTCAAGGCCCGCCGCGCGGTCGTGGCCACCGTCCACCTGCCGGGCGTGAGCGATATCGAGCTCGAATCCTCGTTGACCGAGCTGCGCGAGCTCGCCAAGACCCTGGGTTACGAGGTGGTGCGGACGTTCGTCCAGAAGCGCGCCAATTTCGACGCCACCGCCTACCTCGGTACCGGCAAACGCGAGGAGATCCGCCGTTTCGTGCAGGGCGAGCCGCTTGAAAGTGAAGACGGGGAGGCGCTCGCGGCGCCGGCCCCGGCAAAGCGCAGGAGCGGCGTCGGCCGTGCCGCCGCCAAGACTGCTCGCCACGGCCTGGCGGCCGCCAGGGAAGAGGCCAAGGAGGCGGCGCTCTCGGCCGCTGCCGAAGGCGACCAGCGGCGCGCCGACGTGGTGCTGATCGACCACGAGATATCGCCCTCCCAGGCGCGCAACCTCGAGGACGCACTGGGCTGCGAGGTGATGGACCGCACCATGGTGATCCTGGAGATCTTCCATCGCCATGCGCGCACCAACGCGGCACGCGCCCAGGTCGAGATCGCCCGCCTGGGCTATCTGGCGCCGCGCCTGCGCGAGGCGGCCAAGCTGGCCGGTCCGCAGGGCCGCCAGCGCAGCGGTGTCGGCGGCCGCGGCGCGGGGGAGGGGGCTGGGGAGGCGGACCGCCGCAAGATCCGCGACCGCATCGCCGAACTCAAGCTCGAACTCGCCGCCATGGACGTGGAGCGCCAGACCCAGCGCGCGCGCCGCCAGGAGCGCCAGAGCCTGGCGCGGGTGGCGCTGGTGGGCTACACCAATGCCGGCAAGTCCACGCTCATGCGCGCCCTGACGGGCAGCGAGGTGCTGGTGGAAAACAAGCTGTTCGCCACGCTCGACACCACCGTGCGCACCCTGCATCCCGAGACCGTGCCGCGCGTGCTGGTGAGCGACACGGTGGGTTTCATCAAGAACCTGCCGCACGACCTGGTGGCCTCGTTCAAGTCGACGCTGGAAGAGGCGGCCGAGGCCTCGCTGCTGCTGCACGTGATCGACGCCAGCGATCCCGGCTACGAGCGCCAGGTTTACGTCACCGACGACGTGTTGAAGGAAATCGGCGCCGACCGCGTGCCACGCATCCGGGTGTTCAACAAGGTCGACGGCGTGGGCGACGTCAAGGCGCAGAAGGCCTGCGAAAAGGCGCTGCGCGCCAGGTACCCCAAGTGTGTCGTGATGAGCGCCTTGCGCCAGGGCGATGTGGCCAGGCTGCACAAGGCCATCGCAGCGTTCTTCCGGAAGGGCCTGGTCAAGGCCGAATTGCGCCTGCCATGGTCGGCCCAGCAGTCGCGCGGCGAGATTTTCGCCAATTGCGAGGTGCTGGAGGAGAGGGCCGACGAAGAGGGCGCGCTCTTTCGCGTGCGCGGCGAATCCGACACAATCCGCAGCCTGAAGGAGCGGTTCGGAACCGCTTGAAGCACCGCGGCGAGCCCGACTCGCAATGAGGGCATCCTTCTTTTCTTGAAAGGAACGACATGACTGGTATGACCTTTGATTCCTTTGAATCCTTTGAGGCCGACGCCCGCGCCGCCGGCTTCGACCAGGCGTTGGTGCGCGAATGGGCGCCCGACGCCGTCGCCGCCACGCATACCCACCCGTTCGATGTGCAGGCGGTGGTCACGCGCGGCGAGATGTGGCTGACTTGCGGGGAGGAGACCCGGCACCTCAAGGCGGGCGACACATTCGCGCTCGGGCGCGAGATACCGCATTCCGAGAAGTACGGCCCGCAGGGCGCCACGTTCTGGGTTGCGCGCCGCAGCTAGCCGAGGGTCCGGCAACATCTGCCGGACGCGCTGCGGCGGGGCCGAGCGTCCGCGCAGCCGCACAACAGCGAGAGACAAGCGATGCAAGCCACCAAGATCGACATCTACAACCACGTCATGCCGCTGGCGTACCTGGAGCTGGTCAAGCAGCACGGCAAGGAGCCCGGCATGATCAAGCGCATGAGCAACCTGCGCATGCTGTGGGACATCGAGGCGCGCGTGGCGATGCTGGACCAGTGGCCGGAGGTGCAGCAGGTGCTGACCCTGGCGGTGCCGGCGCCGGAAATGCTGGGCGGCCCCGATGTGTCGCCCGGATTCGCGCGGGTGGCCAACGACGGCCTGGCCGAGATGTGCCGCAAGTGGCCGCACAAGTTTCCGGCCTTCGTGGCCTCGCTGCCGATGAACAACCCGGCCGCCGCGCTGGAGGAAATGGATCGCGCGGTAGAACAGCTGGGCGCGCGCGGCATACAGGTGCTGACCAACGTGAACACCCGTCCCCTCGACGACCCGGATTTCTTCGCCGTCTTCGAGCGCATCACCCGCAAGCACAAGCTGCCGGTGTGGATGCACCCGGCGCGCCCGGCCAGCCGCGCCGACTACCCTGGCGAGGACAAGTCGAAATACGAGATCTGGCAGGTGCTGGGCTGGCCGTTCGAGAGCAGCGTGGCCATGGCGCGCATGGTGTTCTCGGGCCTGCTCGACAAGCTGCCCGACCTGCGGCTCATCACTCATCATTGCGGCGGCATGATCCCGTACTTCGCCGGGCGTGCCGAGACCCTGTGGGCGCAACTGGGCAGCCGCAGTGCCGATGCGTCCGAATCGCAGGTGCTGAAAAACCTGCAAAAGGCGCCGATCGAGTATTTCAAGATGTTCTACGGCGATACCGTCCTGGGCGGCTCCGCCTCGGCGCTGCGCTGCGGGCTGGATTTCTTCGGCGCCGACAAGGTGGTCTTCGCCAGCGACTGCCCGTTCGATCCCGAGGAGGGGCCGATGTTCATCCGCGAAGGCATCCGCTCCATCGAGGCACTGCAACTGCCCGAAGGCGACAAGCGCAAGATCTATTTCGGCAACGCCATCGGCCTGTTGGGCTTTGCGCGTTCCGATGCGGGCGGCTAGGGCGATGAACGGGACCAGCGCGCATGCCGGCGCGAGCGGCAATACCGCGCGCAGCCCCCGCCTCGGCCTCTGCCTGGCGGGCGCCGTCCTCGCAGGCCTGCCGCTGGCGGGCGCCTCCCAGGGCACCGGCGCCTGGCCGAGCCGGCCGGTCACCATCGTCTCGCCCTACAACCCCGGCGGCACCAACGACGTGCCGGCGCGCATCCTGGCCGACGGCTACCAGAGGATGTTCGGGCAGAGCTTCATCATCAAGAACGTGCCCGGCGCGGCCGGCATCGTCGGCTCCAGCCAGGTGATGGCGGCGCCTGCGGACGGGTACACGCTGCTGTCGACCAACAACGGCGCGATGGTGGTGCAGGCGGTGGTCAAGAGCCCGCCGCCCTACGACCCGGTGAAAAACTTCACGCCGGTGGCCAAGGCGGTCGACGCCTATGCGTTTGTCGGCGTCACGGGCGACTTGCCCGTCAAGTCGGTCGGCGATCTGATCGCGCTGGCCAGGCAGTCCCCCGGCCAGCTCAATTTCAGTTCCGCCGGCATCGGCTCCTACGGGCATTTCCTCGGCGAGTATTTCAAGCTGCTCACCGGCACGGACATCGTCCACATTCCGGGCAAGGGCAGCGCGGGGGCGGTGCTTGAAATGAAGGCCGGGCGCATCCAGTTGATGTTCGATCCGCTGGTGCTGCCGCAGGCCGCCGACGGGCGCATCAAGGTGCTGGCGGTGGTGGCCCGTGCGCGCCTGCCCAGCCTGCCGCAGATCCCGACCATGAAGGAGTCCGGCGGACCCGAGATCGCGCTGACGGGCTGGTTCGGCCTGTTCGGCCCGGCCAACCTGCCGCAGGAGGTGGTTGCCAGGCTCGAGGCGGCCACCGAGAAGATCCTCGCCGACCCCGAGACGCGCAAGAAACTGCAGGAACTCGGCCTGCCGGTGGCGCTGCAGACCGGTGCCGCCTTCCGCGCCCGGGTGGAAGAGGATTACCGGCTGCTTTTCGACGTCAAGACGCGCGCCAGGATGAGCGTTGAATGAAAGGGCGGACTACACCATGACCCTGCACAGCGCCCATTGGGGCGTGTTTTGCGCCGAATGGCGGGACCAGACCTTGCGGGTCGCGCCGTACCCGGCCGACCCCGACCCCAGCCCGATCATCGGCAACATCACCACCGCGCTCCGGCACCGCGCGCGGGTGGCCGCGCCGATGGTACGCAAGGGCTGGCTGGAGCGCGGCCCCGGCGCCGACCGGGCGCGCGGCATCGACACTTTCGTGCGGCTGC
>CANGUJ010000314.1 GCA_947456845.1 Burkholderiales bacterium
CGTCACGGTGCCCTGCGATTCCCCGTTTTTTCCGGAAGACCTGGTCGAGCGCATGTTCGATGCGCTCGAAGCCACCGGCAGCAAGGTGGCGGTGGCCACCAGCGGCGCGCAGCCCCACCCGGTGTTCACCCTGGCGCGGCGCAGCGTCATCGAGCACCTGACCGACTTCCTCAAGTCGGGCGGCCGCAAGATAGACGCCTGGTACGACACCCTGCCTGTGGCGCATGTCGACTTCAGCGACGAAACCCTGTTCGGCAACATCAATACGCCGGCCGAACTCGACGCATTCGAGCGCGGCGTCGCGCCGCCGCCGCGCCAGCAGAAACCGCGCTTCCGGCGCGAAGAGAACGCGCCCGGCGATGTCACCCCCGCCCCCGACGCGGCCGCGCTTGCGGCGGCCACGGATTTCCTCACCGAGATCATGGCGGCGCCGGCGCCCGCGCCCGACGACCTGGCGTCGCTGGTCAGTTGCATCGACGGCTACGACCCGAACGCCTTGCCGGTCGCCAAGGTCAACGAGGTGATCCGCCAGTTCGTGCAGCCGATCGCCGGCGTCGAGCAGCTGGCCGTGCGCGACGCGCTCGGCCGCATTCTCGCCGCGGACATTGTTTCGCCCATCAATGTGCCCGCCCATGACACTTCGGCGATGGACGGCTGGGCGGTACGCGGCACCGACCTCGATGCCGGCGCGGAGATCGTCCTCACCGAGATAGGCCAGGCGCTCGCCGGGCGTGAGTTCACCGGAAAGGTCAGCCGCGGAGAGTGCGTTCGCATCACCACCGGCGCGGTCATGCCGCACGGCTGCGACACCGTCATTCCCCTGGAACTGGTCAAGGCCGACGGCGGGCGCATCCGCATTCCCGGCGGCCAGGAGGCCGGCGCCAATCGCCGGCTCGCCGGCGAAGATCTTGAGAAAGGCAAGCCCGCGCTGCGCGCCGGCACCCTGTTGCGCCCGGCGGAACTGGGGCTGGTCGCCTCGCTCGGCATCCCCGAGGTGCGGGTGCGGCGGCGGCTGCGGGTGGCGTTCTTTTCCACCGGCGACGAACTCCGGTCGCTCGGTGAGCGCCTGGGCGAAGGCGAGGTCTACGACAGCAACCGCTACACGCTGTTCGGCATGCTGCGCCGCATGGGTGTGGACGCCATCGACATGGGCGTGGTGCGCGATGATCCGGACGCGCTCGAAGCGGCTTTTCGCGCCGCCGCCGCGAATGCGGACGCGGTCATCACCTCTGGCGGGGTTTCGGTGGGCGAGGCCGACTACACCAAGCAGATCATGAAGAAACTCGGGGACGTGGTGTTCTGGAAAATCGCCATGCGCCCGGGGCGACCGATGGCCTTCGGCCGCATCGCCGACGCGGGCAAGGCGGCCTACCTGTTCGGCCTGCCCGGCAACCCGGTGGCGGTGATGGTGACCTTCTATCACTTCGTGCGCGCCGCCCTGCTGCACATGGCCGGCGCCGCGTCGATCGAATCGCCCATACTGCAGGCGCGTTCCCTGGAGGCCATGCGCAAGAAGCCCGGCCGCACCGAGTACCAGCGCGGCATCCTGGAGATCCGTGACGGCATCGCCTGCGTGCGCATCACCGGGGCGCAGGGCTCCGGCATCCTGCGCTCGATGAGCGAGGCCAACTGCTTCGTCGTTCTCCGGCATGAACAGGGCAACGTGGCCGCGGGCGACCCGGTCGACGTGCTGCTGTTCGACGGGCTCGTCTGAAGGCGCCGCTTGCGCCTGACGCCGACAGCCGGCCGGCTCGACAGCCCCCCCGCGGACGAGCACGGCGCGGGCTGGCATGCCCGGCTCGAGCTCGGCTTCGAATCGGCCGCCCCCGGTAGCACCGTGCTCGCCCACCGCAGCCATGTCGGGCCTTTGCGGGTGCAGAAGGCGCTCTATCCGGAAGGGAGGCGCGTTTGCCACAGCGTGATCGTGCATCCGCCGGGCGGCATCGCCGCCGGTGACAGGCTGGAAATCGACATCCGGCTCGCCGCCCATGCACACGCCCTGGTGACCACCCCGGGCGCGACCAAGTGGTACAAGACGCCGTGCAGCGCCGCCGCCCAGTCGACGTGCATCCGCATCGCGCGCGGCGCCATCCTCGAATGGCTGCCCCAGGAGGCCATCGTCTTCAACCACGCCAACCCCTGCTCGACGCTCGACGTCACCCTGGCGGCCGGCGCGCTTTTCATCGGCTGGGACATCCTGTGCTTCGGGCGCACGGCCGCAGGCGAGACCTATGCCGAGGGTCGCTATCGCCAGTGCTGGCAGATTCGCCAGGAGCACGCGCTGCTGTGGAACGAGACAGGTGTGCTCGAAGGCGGCAGCGCGCTCATGGCCGCGCCCGCCGGCATGGGCGGCGCGCCCGTGTGCGCCACGCTCGTCGCCGCGGGAAAGCCGGTCGACAGCGCCCTGCTCGATGCCTTGCGCGCCGAAATGGCGGCCCTGCCGGCGCGCGGCCGCATCGCCGCCACGCGATTGCCGATGGCGGTGGCGGTGCGCTACCTCGGCCATTCGACCGAGGAAGCGCGCACCGCCCTGGTCGCCGTGTGGAGCATACTGCGACCGCACCTGGCCGGCATCGAGGCGCGCCCGCCGCGGTTATGGCGCACTTGAGACGGCGCCGCTGGGCGCATCGAAAATTGACAAGAGAGAGGGGACAGGCATGACCATCACCGTGAACGTCAACGGAAAGCCGCGTACAACCAACGCGGCCCCGGCGACCCCGTTGCTGTATGTTCTGCGCAACGATTTCGAACTCAATGCCGCCAAGTATGGCTGCGGCGCGGCGCACTGCGGCACCTGCACCGTGCTGATCGACGACAAGCCGGTGCGCTCCTGCGTGACCCCGGTGTCCGCGGTAGGCAAGGCCAATGTCACCACGCTCGAGGGACTCGGCACCCCCGACAAGCTGCATGCGCTGCAAAAGGCGTTCATCGACGAGCAGGCGGCCCAGTGCGGCTACTGCATTCCCGGGATGATCATGTCGGCCAAGGCGCTGCTCGATGCCAATCCCAAGCCCAACGATGCGGACATCATCGAGGCGCTGGCCGGCAATCTGTGCCGCTGCGGCACCCATAACCGCATCGTGCGCGCGATCAAGCGCGCCGCCGGAGTACAGGCATGAGCCCCGCCCGCACCCGCCCGGCCGTCAGCACGGCGCGCCGCGACTTCCTCAGGCGCAGCGCACTGCTCAGCGTCGGTTTCTCGCTGGTCCCGGCGCTGGAAATCGGCGCGCAGCAGGCCTCCAGCGCGCCGCGCCTGCCCGGCAGCCTGCACAACAACCGCATGCTCGACGGCTGGCTGGGCATCAACCGCGACGGCACCGTCACCGTCTTCACGGGGAAGATCGAACTCGGGCAGGGCATCCTCACCGCGCTCTCCCAGATCGCCGCCGATGAACTCGACGTCGACCTGAAACGCATCCGGATGGTCTCAGGCGACACCTCGCTCACCCCTAACGAGGGCGTGACAGCCGGCAGCCTGTCCCTGCAGGACAGCGGCACCGCGCTGCGCTTCGCCTGCGCCGAGGCGCGCGAGATGCTCATGCAGGCAGCGGCGGTGAAACTTGGCGTGCGCACCGCGGCGCTGACGGTGGAGGACGGCGTGGTCGGCAATCCCGCCGGCCAGAAGGCCGCCTACTGGGAACTCGCCGACGCCGGCATGCTCAAGCGCGAGGCCACCGCGCGCGCCAAGCCCAAACTGCCCGGCGAAATGAAGGTGGTGGGACGGGATATCCCGCGCCGCGACATCCCCGGCAAGGTCACCGGCGCCGAAGCCTACGTGCATGACATGCGCCTGCCGGGCATGCTGTTCGGCCGGGTGGTGCGTCCGCCCTCGCCGCGCGCCAGGCTGGCGTCCTTCGACGAGAAGGCGCTGCGCCGCCTGCCGGGTATCGTGGCCGTGGTGCGCGACGGCAACTTCCTGGGCATCGCGGCGGAGCGGGAGGAGCAGGCCATCGCCGCCGTGCAGGCGGCGCGCAAGGCCGCGAAATGGGAGGAAAAAGGCGACCTGCCCGCCAACAACGCCTCGCTGTTCGAGCGCATGAAGGCCATGCGCTCGACCGACACGGTGGTCAGCGAAGTCAAGGGTCCCGAACCCGGCGCCGGCGCCCGTGTCGTGCAGGCCAACTACACCCGCCCGTTCCAGTCGCACGCCTCGATCGGCCCGTCCTGCGCGGTGGCGCAATGGAAAGACGGCAAGCTTGCCGTGTGGTCCCACTCCCAGGGCGTGTTCCCGCTGCGCGGCGACCTGGCCAAGGCCCTGCGCATGCCGGAAACCAGCATCACGGTCAGCCATCGCGAAGGCGCCGGCTGCTACGGCCACAACGGTGCCGATGATGTGGCCCTGGATGCCGCCCTGGTGGCGCGCGGCGCGAACGGGCGCCCGGTCAAGCTGCAGTGGTCGCGCGAAGACGAATTCGCATGGGAACCCTACGGCTCGGCAATGGCCATCCGCATGCAGGCCGCGCTCGACCCGAACGGCAGGATCGTGAACTGGGAGCACGAACTCTGGAGCCATACCCACAGCACCCGCCCCTACGATCCGGACGGCTGCAACCTGCTGGCATCCTGGCATTTGCAGGATCCGCTCAAGCCGGGCCCGGCGCGCAACATTCCGCAACCGGCAGGCGGCAGTGACCGCAATTCGATTCCGCTCTACAAGTTCCCGCGCCAGAAGGTCACCAACCACATGCTCATGGACATGCCGGTGCGCGTTTCGGCGCTGCGCGGCCTGGGGGCTTACGCCAACATCTTCGCGCTGGAGAGCTTCATGGACGAGTTGGCCGTCGCCGCCGGCAGCGATCCGGTGGCTTTCCGGCTGCGCCACATGGAGGATCCCCGCGCGCGCGCCGTGATCGAGGCCGCCGCCGCAAAGTCCGGTTGGCAGCCCAATGCCCGGGGAGACGGCAGGCGCGGCCGCGGCATCGGTTTCGCCAAGTACAAGAACCTGGCCTGCTACTGCGCGGTGGTGGTGGACATCGAGGTCGATCCGGCCAGCGGCGCGGTCAAGGTTCTCAAGGCGGTAAGCGCAGCCGAAGCCGGCCAGATCGTCAACCCCGACGGATTCCGCAACCAGATCGAGGGAGGCATCATCCAGTCGGCCAGCTGGACCCTGCGCGAGGCGGTCA
>CANGUJ010000315.1 GCA_947456845.1 Burkholderiales bacterium
CCCTGTACACTCCCGGCCTCGACCCGTTCCGGAGATCCCCATGCAAGCTTACGTCCGCCGCCTGTGCGCCTGGCTGTCCCTGCCCCTGTCGCTCGCCGCCGCGCCCGCCACGGCGCAAACGTGGCCGTCGCAACCGATCAAGATCGTCGCGCCTTTCCCGCCCGGCGGCACCATCGACCAGATCTCGCGCATGTTGCAGCCGCACCTGCAGCAATCACTCGGCCAGAGCATCATCATCGAGAACCGCGCCGGCGCCTCGGGTTCGATCGGCACGGCGACGGTCGCCAAGTCGCCGCCCGACGGCAACACCTGGGTATTCGTGTTCGATACCCATGGGGTCAACCCGAGCCTGATCCCCAACATGCCGTTCGATACCCTGAAGGACCTGGCGCCGGTGATGCTGCTTGGTACCGGCGCGATGGTCATCACCGCGCATGCCACCACGCCCTACAAGACCTACGGTGAACTGCTGCAGGCGGCGCGCGGCAAACCCGGTTCGATCAGCTACGGATCCATCGGGTCCGGCAGCCTCGCGCACCTCGCCATGACCGCCCTTGGCAGTCAACTCAAGGTCGAATGGACCCACATACCCTACAAGGGCGGCGGCCCGCTGGCCACCGACGGCGCGGCCGGACATGTGCCGATCACCATGGCCACCTACGCGCTGTGGGCGCCGCACCTCGCCAGCGGCAGGGTTCGCGCGTTGGCGGTGTCCACGCCCACCCGCATGAAGCAGTTGCCGGATGTGCCGACGATTGCGGAATCGGGTTCGCCGGGTTTCGAAGCGCAGGCTTGGTGGGGGGTATTGGCACCGGCAGGTACGCCGCAACCCATCATCGCGCGCATGAATGCCGAACTGGCCAAATCGCTCAAGATCCCTGCGGTGCAGGAACGGCTGACGCAGATGGGCGTGGATGTCGCGTCCTCGTCGCCGGATGAATTGGGCAAGTTCGTCGCCAACGAAGTCGCCAAGTGGGGCAAGGTGGTCCGCGACCACAAGATCAAGGCCGGCGAATAGCGCAGGCCGCAAGGGCGGCTATTGCGGCAGGCGTTCCCGCAACAGCCGCTTCATCATCTTGCCGTTCGGATTGCGCGGCAGCGGCGCGTCGGTGAAGCCGACCGTCTCGGGCACCTTGTAGTCGGCCAGGCGCTCGGCGCAATACGCCCGCACGGCCGCCTCGGTCAGCGCCGCGCCGGGCGCGTGGACGAAGGCATGGACGCGCTCCCCGAGCACCGGGCAGGGACGCCCGACCACCGCCGCCTCGACCACACCGGGCAGCCCGGCGATGGTGTTCTCCACCTCGACGCTGTAGATCTTGAAGCCGCCGCGGTTGAGCATGTCCTTCTTGCGGTCGAACACCCGCACATAGCCCTGCGCGTCGACGCTGCCGAGATCGCCGGAATGCCAGTAGCCGGCGGTGAACTCGCGCGCGGTGGCCTCGGGATTGTCCCAGTAGCCCTTGACGACCATCGGCCCGCCTATCCACAGCTCGCCGGTCTCGCCGGGCGCCACTTCGACGCCGCGATCGTCGACGGCGACCACGTGGCCGCAGGGCACGGTGACGCCGACGCTGTCGGCATGCGCGCGCGTATCGCCCTCGGGCATGATTGTCACCGGCGAGGTGGTCTCGGTGGCGCCGTAGGCGTTGGTGAGGATGAGGTTGGGCAGCCGGGCCGCGAGCGCGTCGATGGTGGCCACCGGCATCGGCGCCCCGCCGTAGCCGCCGACCCGCCAGGCCGACAGGTCATGGCGGCCGAATTCCGGCGACAGCAGGATCAGGTTGTACATGGCCGGGACCATGATGGTCTGCGTGACCCGCTCGCGCGCGGCCTCGGCGATCCATGCCGCCGCCTTGAACTCGCGCATCATCACCACCGCGCCGGCGACGCGCAGCATGGCGGCGATGATGGCGATCACGCCGGTGACGTGGCTGGCCGGCACCACCAGCGCGGAGCGGTCCGCGCGGGTCAGGCGCATGGTGGCCTCGAAGTGCATCGCCGAATGCACGATGCCGAAATGCGTGAGCATCGCCCCCTTGGGCCGTCCGGTGGTGCCGGAGGTGTAGAGGATCAGCGCGGTGTCCTCCTCTTCGACCGCGGTCGCCGCGTCGAGCGCGCCGTGGCGCAACAGATCCGCGAAATCGCCATCCTCGCCGACCGCCACGCGCGCGCGCAGGCCCGGGCAGGCCTGGCCGTCCGGTACCCGGTCGGCGAGCGCGACCTCGTGGACGATCAGCATCGCGCCGCACTGGTTGAGGATGAACTCCAGGCCCGGCTTCTGCTCGCGCACGCTGACCGGCACGGCGATGGCGCCGAGGCGCTGCAGCGCATGGAGCGTGAACACGAATTCCGGCAGGTTGCCCAGGAATAGCACCACCCGCTCGCCGCGCGCCACGCCCAGCGCCGCCAGGCCGGCGGCGACCCGCGCCACCTCCGCGTCGAGGTCGCGCCAGGTCCAGCACCTGCCCTCGAACACCAGGGCGTCGCCCTGCGCATGCAGGCGCAGCGCATCCTCGAACATCGCATGCATGCTCGGCGGGCGCCCCGCGAAGCAGCGTGTCAGGCGGTCGCCGAAATGCGACTCGATGCGCATCGGCGCGACCGGATAGCCTTGCCAGTGATCCATGGTGTCCCGTGTGTCCCGTGTGTCCCGTGTGTCCCGTATGTGCCTTGCGTGCCTTATGTCCCGCGTGTGTCGCGCGTATCCCGCGTGTGCCGCCTGTCCCGCAAGGGCGCTCCGGCCGCGGCGCTGGCGCATATTACATGCGCCTCCCGGGCGCCATGCGGCCGACCTGGCCCGGCGCGTGGCCTGCCGCACCGAAACCGCGTGCCGCGCTCAGGTCTCCAACACCGCGTCGATCACCTCGACCCAGTGCTTCACGGGTGTCGCGGTGCCGCTCTGCAGGTGGGCGAGGCAGCCGATGTTGGCCGAACAGATCAGGTCCGGCTTGCCGGCCTCGAGGTTGCCGAGCTTGCGCGCCTTCAACTGCTCGGCGATCTCCGGGTTGAGCACCGAGTAGGCGCCGGCGGATCCGCAGCACAGGTGCTGCTCGGCCACCGGGGTGAGTTCGAAACCGGCGTCCTTCAACATCTGCTCGGCCTTGCCGCGCACCTGCTGGCCGTGCTGCAGGGTGCAGGGCGGGTGATAGGCGATCTTGCGCGCCCGCGCCTTGCCCGCGGCGGTCTCGAGGGCCTCCGGCAGGGCCTTTTCATCGACGACCAGTTCAGACAGGTCGCGCGTCATGGCCGAGACGCGCGCCGCCTTCGCCGCATAGGCCGGATCATGCGCGAGCAGGTGGCCGTACTCCTTGACCATCACGCCGCATCCCGAGGCCGTCATCGCCAGCGCCTCGACTTGCCCCGACTCGATGGCCGGCCACCAGGCATCGATGTTGCGCCGCATGTTGGCCAGCCCGTCGTCCTGGAAATCCAGGTGGTGATTGAGCGCCCCGCAGCAACCGGCCGCGGGCATGGACACCAGCGACACCCCGAGCCGGTCGAGCACGCGCGCGGCGGCATTGTTGATGTTGGGCATCATCGCGTTCTGCACGCAGCCTTCGAGCAGCAGCATGCGGCGCGCATGCCGCGGCGCCGGACGCACGCCCGCCGCCTGCGGCTGCGGCACCTTGGCCTTGAGCGGGCCCGGCACCGCCCAGCGCAGCGCCTGCCCGAGCTTCATCGCCGGCGCGAACATCGGGCTGTTGAGGCCCTTGGCCAGCAGCGTGCGCTTGAGCCTGTCGGCGGGGCCGCGTTCGACCCGCTCGCCGACGATCTTGCGGCCGATGTCGATCAGGCGGCCGTACTCCACCCCGGAGGGGCAGGTGGTCTCGCAATTGCGGCAGGTGAGGCAGCGGTCGAGGTGGCTCTGGGTCTTGGCCGTGGGCGCCTGGCCCTCGAGCACCTGCTTGATCAGGTAGATGCGCCCGCGCGGGCCGTCGAGTTCGTCGCCAAGCAGCTGGTAGGTCGGGCAGGTCGCGGTGCAAAACCCGCAATGCACGCATTTGCGCAGGATGGCCTCCGCCGCCTCGCCCTCGCGCGTGCCCTTGAATGATTCGGCCAGATTGGTCTGCATCGGAATTCCGCGTGTCAAAGGTCGGCGTACAGGCGGCCGCGGTTGAATACGCCGTCGGGATCGAAGGTCTCCTTGAGCCGGGCATGGATGCGCGCGAGCACCGGGTCGAGCGGCGTGAACACGCCCGCGGTGGCGCGCAGGGCCGATGCCGCGCGGAACAGCGTGGCATGGCCGCCGGCGCGCAGGGCCGCCTGGCGGATGTCCTGCGCGCTCGCGTCGGTGCGCGACCAGCGCAGCGCGCCGCCCCATTCGATGAACTGTTCGCCGGCCGCCTCGAGCGGCACGGCGGTCGAGGGCACGGACAGGCGCCACAGCGGCGCAGCACCGGCGAAAAACGCGTGCGAATGTTCGCGCACCCCTTGCCAGAAACTGTCCGCCGCTGCGGCCTCCAGGGTGTCGCCGCCCAGCGTGCGGGTGGCGGACGCCACCGCGGCCTCGGCGCCTTCCAGGCGCAGGTGCAATCCGCCGTCGCACCAGGCGGATGCGGTCAGCGGCAGGGGCAGGCCGCCCCACCGGTTGAGCTTCTCGATGGCCTTGCCCTGGTCGCGCATCGCGAGCAGGAGGGTACGCGCGGCCACCGGACTCGGCAGGACCTTCAGCGAGACCTCGAGGATCACGCCCAGCGTCCCCAGGGACCCCGCGATCATGCGCGACACGTCGTAGCCGGCGACGTTCTTCATCACCCGGCCGCCGAAGGAGAGCACCTCGCCGCGCCCGTCGAGCAGCTTCACGCCGAGCACGAAGTCGCGGATCGAGCCGTAGTAGCCGTTGTTCGCCGCGCGCCGCGGCCCGGCCAGGCCCGCCGCCACCGCACCGCCGATGGTGGCGCCGGGGCCGAAATGCGGCGGCTCGAACGGCAGGATCTGGCCCTGCGCGGCCAGTGCCGCCTCCACCTCCGCCAGCGGCGTGCCGCCGCGCACGGTGATCACCAGTTCCGAAGGCTCATGGTTGACGATGCCGGCCAGGCCGCGGGTGTCGAGCGGATCGCCCTGCACCGCCTGGCCATAGAAATCCTTGGTGCCGCCGCCGCGCA
>CANGUJ010000316.1 GCA_947456845.1 Burkholderiales bacterium
ACTTGCGCCGGCTGTTCGAGGCGCATCTGGGCGCGGCCCCGCTGGCCGTGGCACAAACCCGCAGGCTGCTGTTCGCCCGGCAACTGGTCGAGGAAACCGCCATGCCGCTCACGCGCGTGGCCTTCGCCGCCGGGTTTGCCAGCGTGCGGCGCTTCAATGCGGCGTTTTCGCAAGCCTACGGCTGCGCGCCCGGCGCGCTGCGGCGCCCCAGCGCGGCTTCGCTGCACCTCACGGGGGCGAACGGCGGCGCGGTGAGGCTGCGCCTCCGGCCGTTCGGCGCAGAGGAGTTCGCCTCGATGATGGGGTTTTATCGCGCCCGTGCCTTTGCCGGTGTCGAGGTCGTCAGCGCCGGCCGCTACGCGCGCAACGTTCGCCTGGGCGATGTCGCGGGCAGCTTCGGTCTTTTCAGGCAGGGCGGGCAGCTTTGCCTGGCGAGCACGCTCGCCGATGCGTCGTTCCTGCCGCAGGTGGTCGCGCGGGCCAGGCGCATGTTCGACACCGCCGCGCCGCTCGCAGCCATCACCGCGCACCTGGCGCAGGACGAAAGGCTGGCGCCTGCACTGGCCGGCGGGGCACCGCGCGTGCCGGTGGCCTGGGATCCTTACGAATTGGCGCTGCGCGCAATCCTCGGTCAGCAGATCAGCGTCCCCGCAGCCACGACGCTGGCGGCGCGCATGGTCGCGCGTTTCGGCATGCCGTTCGAAGGCGACGCGCCCGGCCTGCAACTGCTGTTCCCGCCGCCCCAGACGCTCGCCTGTCTGCAGGTGGGGGATCTCGCTGCGCTGGGCATCATACGCTCGCGCGCCGCCGCGCTCATCGGCATGGCAAGACATGTGGCCGGCGATGGCGATTGGGTCGCGCGCTACCGGGGCCTCGAAGAATTCTGTCGCGAAATGGTGGCCTTGCCGGGCATCGGGCCGTGGACCGCCCAGTACGTCGCCCTGCGCGGCTTCGCCGACCCGGACGCCTTTCCCGCCGCCGACCTGGGGCTGTTGCGGGCCGCGCGCGCGCTCGGCATCGCAGATGCCGGGCGGTCGCTGGAACGCCACGCCGAACGCTGGCGTCCGTGGCGCGCCTACGCCGCTCAGGCACTCTGGAACTTCAACCCCGTGGAGAGCGCATGAATCGCCCCCCGCAGACACTGTTGTTCGATCTGATCGAAGCGCCTGCCGGCGCCCCGTTTGCCGGCCTCTGCGTGGTCTCCGACGGCGAAAGGCTGTGCGCGGCGGATTTCGCCGGTCACGAGGCGCGCATGCGTCGCCTTCTCGAGCGGCGCTACGGCGCGTTCCGGCTGGTTCGGTGCGCCGATCCGTGCGGCGCGTCCACCCGCATGCACGCCTACCTGGGCGGGGACATGGACGCGTTCGAGGGCCTCGAGGTGCGCACCGGCGGGACCGCCTTCCAGGCCGCAGCATGGCTGGCGTTGCGCAGCATACCCGCCGGAGCGACGGCGACCTATGGCGAGCAGGCGGCTCGGCTCGGTCGACCGGCAGCGGTGCGCGCCGTCGGCGCGGCGAACGCGCAAAACCCGCTGGCCATCGTGCTGCCGTGCCATCGCGTGGTGGGCGCGGACGGGGCGTTGACGGGGTACGCCGGCGGCTTGGCGGCCAAGCAATGGCTGCTGGCCCATGAGGCGCGCGGGCTGCTGCGATAATCCCGGGTGCGCGTGGGCCCAAGCCGCCACGCCCCTTTAAGGAGAAACGCATGAGCAGCACGACTTTCCCCCTGCCGGCCCGCTATGATCACGTCGGCAGCTTCCTGCGCCCCAAGTACCTGCTCGAGGCGCGCGAGCAAAAGGCCAAAGGCGCCATCAGCGCGGCCCAGTTGCGCGAGATCGAAGACCGCGCCATCACCGAGATCGTGCGTTTCCAGGAAAGCGTCGGCCTGAAAAGCATCACCGACGGCGAATTCCGCCGCACCTATTTCCACATCGACTTCCTTGAGCAGTTGGGCGGCGTCTCGACCGATATCCCGGTCACCATCATCAGGCCCGACGGCACCGAGGAACTGGCGCCGCCCGTCATGCGCGTGGTCGACCGCGTCAGGCATGTCAAGGACATCCAGCGCGCCGATTTCGAGTACCTGAAGTCGCAGGTCAGCGCCGGCCATACGCCGAAGGTCTGCATTCCCTCGCCGACGATGCTGCACTTCCGCGGCGGCCGCGCAGGGATCAGCAAGCAGCATTATCCGGAGCTCGATCCCGCCTTCTATGACGATGTGGCCAAGGCCTACGGCGACGAATTGCATTCCCTTGCCGCGGCCGGCTGCACTTACGTGCAGCTCGACGACACCAACCTCGCATACCTGTGCGACGAGCGCATGCGGGAGGCGGCACGGCAGCGCGGCGACGACCCCAACGAGTTGCCGCACCGCTATGCCGCCTTCATCAACAAAGTGGTCGCGCACAAGCCTGCCGGCATGACGCTCGCCATGCATCTTTGCCGCGGGAACTTCAAGAGCACCCATGCCGCTGCCGGGAACTACGAGCCGGTGGCCGAGGCGCTGCTGTCGGAAATGGATCTGGATGCCTATTTCCTCGAGTATGACGACGACCGTTCCGGCGATTTTCGGCCCCTGCGGTACCTGCCCAAGGGAAAGACCGTCGTCCTGGGGCTGGTGACGACCAAGTTCGACCAGATGGAGTCCAAGGACGGCCTCAAACGGCGCATCGAAGAGGCCGCGAAGTATGCGCCGCTCGATCAGTTGGCGCTTTCACCGCAGTGCGGTTTCTCCAGCACCGTGCACGGCAACAACATCGCCGTGGAGGCGCAACGCAACAAATTGCGCCTGGTGATCGAAACCGCGCAGGACGTCTGGGGCGGGTAAAGCGTCGCGCCGGCCCGCCGGCAGCAGGCCGTGCCGGGTGCGCAGGCCCTAAGATGTCGGCGGCGCGCAAGCAAGGGGCACGCAAGCAGAGGGCGCGCGGGCGCCTTGTCGCATCAGACGCGGCGGGTAGAATCGGCCGCCGGCCTCATCCTGTGCCCGCGCGAGCTTCCGAAGCGCGGGGCAGTCCGGTTCCAGCAAATACTTTTGGCATCTCCAGACCCCGTCTCCCGCGTAGCATCACGCGCCGCCATCGGCGTGCTCGCGTTGTGCCTGCTCTTGAACCTGATCGGGCGCGGCACTGCCGACACCTACGTGGTGTTCCTGCTGCCGCTGGAGCGCGACCTGGACTGGTCCCGTTCGCAAATGACGAGCGTGTATTCTGTCTATCTGCTGGTCAATGGCTTGACGGCACCCCTGATAGGGCTGATGTTCGATCGTGTCGGGCCGCGCGTCGTCTACGGACTGGGCATGGCCGGGCTGGCCCTGGCCTATCTGCTTGCTTCGAGAATGGAAAGCCTCTGGCAGTTCTACCTCACCGTCGGGGCGATCACCGGTTTCGCCGTCGCGGCGCTCGGCATGGTGCCGTCGTCTGGATTGCTGTCACGCTGGTTCCGCGAACGATTGTCGAGCGCGATTTCGATCGCTTTCGCCGGCGTGGGGCTGGGCGCGCTCCTGATCGTGCCGGCCACGCAGTCTTTGCTCTCGCGCCTGGGCTGGCGCGAAACCTACCAGATTCTCGGCCTGGTCCTGCTGGCCGTCGTGCCGGTGATCCTGTGCCTGCCGTGGAAGGCCATCGTCGCCGGCCATCCGGAATACCGCGGCGAGCGCAAGCGCGGCCCGGGGGCGGTACGCGACTGGACCCTGCGCGACGCAGCGCGGACGCTCAACTTCTGGAGCCTGGCGTGGATATTCTTTTTCACGTCCGTCGGCATGTTCTCGGTGACGGTGCAAACCGTGGTCTATCTGGTAGAACTGGGCTTCTCGGCCATTCTCGCGGCGACCGTGTTCGGCACGGCGTCCATGCTTTCCGTGATCGGCATCGTCACCACCGGGGCGCTTGCGGACCGCTACGGGCCGCGGCGCACCGTTTCGGCCACCTATGCCGGCAGTATCGCCGGCATCATCGTTCTATTCATCGTCTCGTGGCAGCCGCGTGCCGAGTGGCTGGTGCTGTACGTGACCTTTTTCGGCCTGTGCCAGGGAGCCCGCGGCCCGATCATCTCATCGATGACCACCCGGCTGTTCGCCGGCAGTCAGGTCGCGACCATCTATGGGGTGATCTATGCGTGCAACGCTTTCGGCGCGGGGCTCGGGGCCCTGATGGGCGGTGTCATCCACGACCTGACCGACAGTTATCGCCCGGGATTCGTGTTTTCCGTTGCCTGCCTGCTGGTCGCCGTCCTGCCTTTCTGGCGAGTACCGGCGTTGCGCGATTTCAGCGGCCGTCGCTAAGACCCGCGATGCATGCACCGCCGCTGAAGGGATGCCGCGGGTGGCCTCAGGCTGCCGCCGCCTGCGCCGATTTCTGCCTTGCATGCCCCGACGACACGAGCGTGGGCGCGGAACGCGGAACCATCGGCCTGGGTGCGGTGGACTCTGGCTTGAGCAGGGCGCGCTCGGCGTAGAAGCGGTCGAGGCCGAAGTTCAGGTCGAAATCCAGCCTGCGCGCGAGGCTGGCGGCGATCGGATCGTTCTTGCTGAAATAGGCTCGCAACCACCGCAGGGAGCGGCCAGCCCCGAAGCGGGCAAGCTCGCGACCCATGGATGTGCCGATGCCGCGCCGGCGATAGCCGTGCGCGACATGCAGGTTGAGGATACCCTGATTGTCGAACACCACGCAGTGCCCGACGCCGATCAGGACCGAAGCGGCGCCGCGTGCGGCCACATGCCCGTCGCTTTCGAGATTGAGGCGGTGCACATAGAGAGAGAGCTTGTCATCTGGCAGGGGTAGCCCGAACAGGGCGAGCCGATCCGCCAGAGAGAGCCGCCGGTAGTAGTCGAGCAGGGCAGGCCGGTCTGCCTCGACAAGTCGAACAACGGGAACCTCGAGCTTGGGCAGGATGTCATCTGCCAATCGCGGCAGGCGCTTCTTCATGGCTTTCTTTCAAACGGCGACCAGAATACGGTCCACGCTGAATAGGCTCGGTTCGCGGCAGAAAGTTCCGCAGCACAGCAAAACCTTCCCTGCACGGGCAATTACGCCGCGGTCACCGTTCGATCTGCACCTGGTCTAGAGCGGCGAAAATTCGCTGACTGAAGCCATTGTCTTCGAC
>CANGUJ010000317.1 GCA_947456845.1 Burkholderiales bacterium
GACTGGCCATCCCTCATCGCGCGCCTGCCGCTGACCGGCTTTGTGCGAACCTGGGCCAACAAGAGCGAATTCGACGGCCGCGAAGGCGGCACCTTCAGGCTGCGCGTGCCGACCCGCGTGCTTGCCGACGACAAGCCCATGCAGGAAAAGCTGCGCGCGGCGATCGAGCAGTATCTCGGGCGTCCGGTGCGCCTGGCCGTGACGGCGGGCGACATGGCGGGCGCCTCGGTGGCGGCCATCGCGGAGAGGCAGAACGACGTCCGCCAGAAGGCCGCGGAGGATTCCATCGAGGCCGATCCGTTTGTCAAGGAATTGGTCGCCAGGACCGGCGCGACGCCCACCAACATCCGGCCGGCCTGACGCGAACGCCGGCATTGTCCACTCCACGCCCACTCGTCGCGCATCCCGCGCGCTAACACTGACCCACGGAGCGCTTCACACCATGTTCAACAAGGGACAACTGGCCGGCCTGATGAAGCAGGCGCAGGCGATGCAGGAAAAAATGCAGCAGCAGATGGCGAAGATCCAGGAGGAACTGGCCGCCATGGACATCGAGGGCCAGTCGGGCGCCGGCATGGTCAAGGTGGTGATGAGCGGCAACCACTCGGTCAAGCGCGTGATCATCGATCCGTCCCTGATGGGCGACGACCGCGAAATGCTCGAGGACCTGGTGGCCGCGGCATTCAACGACGCCTCGCGCAAGGCCGATACGGTATCGGAGGAAAAAAAGGGCGCGTTGTCGTCCGGCATGGGCATGCCGGCGGGATTCAAGATGCCGTTTTGAGGCGACGGGCAAGAAGCGCACGTCCGCTCTTGCCCGGCTCAAGGTCGCATCAAATCGCCGCCAGAGGCGGTCGATTGTACGCCACAAATGCTACGTAGAGCCGTGGCGCGGGCGCGCGGCTTGTTGAAGCCGCGCGGCTCTAATGTTCGTGTGCGCGCGCCAAGGTGATCGACTTCTCCATGATGTAGTCGGTATAGGCGATCGCCATGGCCGACAGCAGGAAGGCGATGTGGATCACGGTCTGCGCGATGAGGGTCTTCTCGTCGTAATGCTGCGCGTTGATGAATGTCTTCAAGAGGTGGATCGAGGAGATGCCGATAATGGCGGTGGCCAGCTTCACCTTGAGCACGCTGGCGTTGACGTGCGAGAGCCATTCCGGCTGGTCCGGGTGGTGCTCCAGATCCATGCGCGAGACGAAGGTTTCATAGCCGCCCACGATCACCATGATGAGGAGGTTGGAGATCATCACCACGTCGATCAGGCCCAGCACCACAAGCATGATGGCGGTCTCGGTGAGCTTGCCGTCCTGCGCGTCCTTGATCAGCGGCCCATGGCCGAATGCGGCTTCGATCAGGTGCGTGAGTTCCACCCAGAAATGGAACACATAGACCAGTTGCGCAGCGATCAGGCCCAGGTACAGCGGAAGCTGCAGCCAGCGGCTCGCGAATATGAAGCGGGGAAGCGGCCGCAGCTTGGCGGCGGATTTTTCAGGCTTGGTATGCGGGTCAATGGGCATTATTGCGTGCTCTGAGTCACAGGAGTTTGCGGTTGCTTTTTTTCGGTCGTGGTCTGATTCAGGTGGCGACGCGTGTCTGGCCGAACGTGCTTGCCGACCGAAGATTGTACCTGAGTGATCCAGTCGGATATGGCGTGCGTGCCCGCGTGAATCCGCCTAACCCCTCGTGCGTCAAGGGTTTTTCCCGCGCCGCGGTTTAAGCGCTTAGCGAATTGCGGCGGCGCGCAATTTAAGCGCTTATTTACTCTTGACATTTATCAATAAAATATAGAAAAAACTATTAAAAACAATGGGGTGTTAAGTAAGCGCTACAGGTCGCTAAATTGGTTGCCACGCAGCATTTCGGTTCGCAAACTGGGTTGTACGCAATGCGTGTGAGACCCGCAACATCTGACATTCAGGGTGCGGGCGGCGATGACAGCAGCGCGTGCTCAACCAAAACCAGGAAG
This sequence comes from Burkholderiales bacterium, assembly GCA_947456845.1. Lineage (GTDB taxonomy): Bacteria > Pseudomonadota > Gammaproteobacteria > Burkholderiales > JAEUOS01 > JAEUOS01. The sequence goes on from CANGUJ010000317.1 coordinate 1,970, forward strand.
GAACTGCCATGACGAGCCGTGACCTCGAAATTCAGAAAATCGACAATGACTGGAAGGAAAATCCCCGCTGGAGGGGCATCAGGCGCGACTATTCCGCCGCCGACGTGTTCCGCCTGCGCGGCTCGGCGCAGATCGACTACACCCTGGCTCGCAACGGCGCCGAGAAACTGTGGAAGATGTGCAACGAACGGCCGTTCGTCAATTCCCTCGGCGCGCTGACGGGCAACCAGGCCATGCAGCAGGTCAAGGCGGGCGTACCGGCGATCTACCTGTCGGGCTGGCAGGTTGCCGCCGACGCCAACGACTCGCTCAACATGTACCCGGACCAGTCGCTGTACGCCACGACCTCGGTGCCGACGGTGGTCAAGCGCATCAACAACGCGCTCCTGCGTGCCGACCAGGTGCAGCACATGGAAAACTTCGACACCGGCAGCCCGACGATCGACTTCATGGCGCCCATCGTCGCCGACGCGGAAGCCGGCTTCGGCGGCGTGTTGAACGCGCACGAACTGATGAAGGCGATGATCGAGGCAGGCGCCGCCGGCGTGCACTTCGAGGACCAGCTCGCTTCGGTCAAGAAATGCGGGCACATGGGCGGCAAGGTGTTGGTGCCCACCCAGGAAGCAGTCGACAAGCTCAAGGCTGCGCGCATGGCCGCCGACCTGATGGGGGTGCCGACGGTGCTTCTGGCGCGCACCGACGCCGAGGCGGCCGACCTCGTGACTTCCGATTGCGACGAGCGCGACCGCGCATTCATCACCGGCGAGCGCACCCAGGAAGGCTTCTACCGGACGCGCAAGGGTTTCGACCAGGCGCTCGCGCGCGGGCTGGCCTATGCCGAATATGCCGACATGGTGTGGTGCGAAACCGGCACGCCGGACCTGGAATTCGCGCGCCGCTTCGCTGAAGGCATCCACAAGAAGTTTCCCGGCAAGATGCTTTCCTACAACTGCTCGCCTTCGTTCAACTGGAAGCGCAACCTTGACGATGCCACCATCGCCAAGTTCCAGCGCGAACTCGGTGCCATGGGGTACAAGTTCCAGTTCATCACCCTGGCTGGCTTCCACGCTCTCAACTACTCGATGTTCGAGCTGGCCTACGGCTATGCGCGCAACAACATGAGCGCTTTCGTTGAACTGCAGCAGAAGGAATTCGCGGCCGCCGAACGGGGCTTCACCGCGGTCAAGCACCAGCGCGAGGTGGGCACCGGTTATTTCGATGCCATCACCCAGGCCATCCAGGGCGCCAATGCGTCGACCACGGCATTGCATGGCTCGACCGAAGACGAGCAGTTCTTCGAGGATAAGAAGGCGCCGCAGCTGAAGGCGGCGTAAACCGGGGGCCGGGCGCGCTTGCGCTGCCTGGCCGGTCTTGCAGATGCCAGCCAAGGCGTCCCGCGCGGGACGCCTTTTTGTTGGTTGCCGGTGCGGCGCTTTGCGAATGCAAAGCGCGCGGTGCTTTTGATTAAACTGGCGACCTTTCGTCTGGAGCCCTGTGCGCCATGCCCAACACCCCGGTTTCAACGCCGTCCGCACCTGCCGCCATCGGTACCTATTCACAGGCCATCAAGGCCGGCAGCACCTGTTATCTCTCCGGGCAGATCGCCCTCGAACCCGCCACCGGCCAACTGGTGGCCGGCGGCTTCGAGGCCGAAGTGGCGCAGGTGTTCGAGAACCTCAAGGCGCTGGCTGCGGCTTGCGGCGGATCGCTCGGCGACGCGGTGAAGGTCACCGTCTTCCTCACCGACCTGGGCAACTTCGCCAAAGTCAACGAGGCGATGGCGCGCTACTTCATGCAGCCGTATCCGGCGCGCGCCGCCGTGGGCGTGGCCAGCCTTCCGCGCGGCGCACAGATCGAGGCCGACGCGGTGCTGGTCATCGGTTGAGCACCGCGCGCAGCGCCGGTGCCGCACACAAGGATGCGCTGCCCAAGGGGCCGCCGGGCGTCGCACCAGCCGTCGGCGCAAAGCTGGCCAAACTCGGACTCAGGTCGCGTTTCGACCTGATCCTGCATCTGCCGCTGCGCTACGAGGATGAAACCCGCGTCACGCTCATCGCGACACTGGTCGACGGGGTGTTCGCGCAGGTGGAGGGGGTGATCGAGAGCGCCGACATTCAGTACCGTCCGCGCCGTATGCTGGTGGTGAAGATCGCCGACGCCAGCGGTGTGCTGACGCTGCGTTTTCTCAATTTCTACGGCAGCCAGGTCAAGGCCCTGGCCGAGGGCAAGCGGCTGCGCGTGTCGGGCGAGGCGCGCACCGGCTTCGTCGGCGCAGAGATGATCCATCCGCGTTATCGGGAGGTGTCCGAGGGGGCGCCCCTGCCGCAGGCGCTCACGCCGGTGTACCCGGCCACCGCCGGTGTCGGCCAGGCCACCCTGCGCCGCATCATCGTCGCGGCCATCGAGGCGGCCCGGAAGGAGGGGCAGCTGGCGGACACGGCCCCCCCGGTCATCGGGCTGAAGATGGCGCCGTTTGCCGCCGCGGTCGATGCGCTGCATTTCCCCACTCCGGGCGCCGCGGAGGGGCGGGATCCGCAGGCCTGGCGGCGCATGAAGTTCGATGAAATCCTGGCCCAGCAGCTCTCGCTCAAGCGCGCGTATCGGGCGCGGCGCATCCAGAGCGCGCCCGTTCTGGCGCAAGCGACCTCTGCCGATGCGTCGCTCGAGGCGCGCCTGCTCGCGGGCCTGCCATTTCGCCTGACCCAAGCGCAAGCGCGAACGTTTGAGGAGATTGCGCGCGACCTTGCCGCGCCGCACCCCATGCGCCGCCTGCTGCAGGGCGATGTGGGCAGCGGCAAGACCATCGTCGCGGCCCTGGCAGCCTGCCGCGCCATCGACTGCGGATATCAGGCGGCCTTCATGGCGCCCACCGAAATCCTCGCGGAGCAGCACTACCGCAAGCTGGCGTTCTGGTTGAAGCCGCTGGGCGTGAACATCGCATGGCTGGCGGGCAGCCTGAAGAAGAAGCAGAAGGATGCCGGCCTGGCTGCCGCGGCTGACGGCAGCGCCGCGCTGGTGGTCGGCACGCATGCGCTGTTCCAGGACAAGGTGGTTTTCGAGCGACTGGGTCTGGCCATCGTCGACGAGCAGCATCGCTTCGGTGTCGAGCAACGCCTCTCGCTCGCACGC
>CANGUJ010000318.1 GCA_947456845.1 Burkholderiales bacterium
GGGCTCGCCCGGCAGTGCCGCGGGGTGATCGCTGTCAAGAACCGGCCGCGCGGCGAAGTTTTCGCTCGCGGCGCGGCGCGTCAGCCTGACAAGGCCGGATTCGGGCGCACCCAGGCTCGCTTTTCCGCAGTCTCGTGCCCTTTGCCTTCGGTCAGTTTACCGGCTTGCCGTCAGCCATGGGCCGGACCCCGCATGCGCTCCCGTAAACTGTGGGCCTGTTGATTCATGCGGCACCAGTCCTTTCATGCACCCCGCGCATCCGCTCGACCGCTCGCTGGCCATCACGCCGGCGGGCAGGAACGTCTGGCATTCCCCTTCCAGCCCGCTCTACTGGAACAGCATCGGTCCGTTTGGCGGATGGCTCGCGGCCATGCTGCTGCATGCGGTATTGAGTGAGGACGAGGCGCGCGGCGATCCCGTGTCGCTGCAGGCGCAATTCATCGGCTCGCTGCGCCAGGCGCCGTTCTCCATCCACACCCGCCGCCTGCGCCAGGGGCGCTCGACCGCGTTCTGGCAGAGCGAAATCCGGCAGGCACCGGAGGACGGCGGCGACGCGCAGGTTTGCGCCCATGCGACGGTCACCCTCGCGGGCTGGCGCGAGACCTTCACGCTGACCGATGCGGTGATGCCGCCAGTGCCGCCGGCCACCACCTTGCCGCAGGTGCCACCGCGTCCCTTCGGCGCCCCGGCGTTCCTCGCCCGTTACGATTTCCGCATGGCCAGCGGCCCCATGTTCCAGTCCGCGCCGGACATGAACTCGCTGTTGTGGGTAAGGGACGCCGAGCCGCGTCGTTACGACGCACGCTCGATCGCGGCCATCTGCGACGCGCCGTTTCCCTCGATCTGGCTGCGTCTGGACCATCCGGTGCTGATCACCACCGTCGCCTACAACGTCTTCTTCCGCACCGGCGCGGCCGGCCTGGCCAGCGCGGGAGACGGCCATGTGCTGCTGCAATCGCGCTGCGCCTCCGGCAGCGACGGCTTCTTCGACCAGGACACGCTGGTGTGGAGCGAGACCGGCGCGTTGCTGGCGCAAACCCAGCAGCTGGCCTGGTTTTCCAACAAGCCGCTGGCCAGGCCCTGAACGCAGGCCGCCCGCCTACTCGAGGGAAATGTTGGCCTCGCGCGCGACGCTGCGCCAGTTCTCGAAATCCTTCTTCACGTAGGCATCGAAGGCTTTCGCGTCCTGCTCGATCATTTCCACCCCCAGCGAGGCGAAGCGCTCGCGGATCGCGGGCTGCGCGAGCGTTCGCGCGAGCGCCGCGGCGAGCCGGTCCAGCACCGCGCGTGGCGTACCGGCCGGCGCGAAGAGGCCGGTAAAGGTGCTGACGTCATAGTCCGCCAACCCGAGTTCGGCCAGCGAAGGCACGTCCGGCAGCAGCGCCGAGCGCTTGCGGGTGGTGACGGCCAGGGGCCGCACCCGGCCTTCCTTGATGTGCGCCATCGAGGCGGTGAGCTGGTCCATCATGGTTTCCACCTGCCCGCCCACCAGGTCCACCAGCGCCGGGCCAGACCCCTTGTAGGGCACATGGATCACCTTCAGGCCGGTCTGCTTCATCAGCAGTTCCAGCGCGAGGTGGTTGGATGTGCCGGTGCCCGCGGAGGCCACCGAAATGCGCCCGGGGCGCGCCTGCGCCTGCGCGACGAAATCGCGGTAGCTCGCCATCGCGACGCGGGCCGAGGCGGTGAGCACGATGGGCACCTGCTGGATCGGGCCGACGACGGCGAGGTCGCGCGTCGGATCATACGGCGGGGTCTTCGCCACCGCCGGCGCCACCGAGATGGAGCTCGAGGAACCGAGCACCAGCGTGTAGCCGTCCGCCGGCCCCCTGGCCACCTGGGCGGTGGCCACCATGCCGCCGCCGCCCGGACGGTTCTCCACGATCACCTGCTGGCCGAGGAGCTCGCCCAACGGGGTCGAGATCGTGCGCGCGGTGATGTCCACGTTGCCGCCCGGCGCGAACGGCACGACGATGCGGATCGGCTTGACGGGGAAATCCTGCGCGCGCGCCGGCATGGCCGATGCCACCGCGCAAGCCGCAAGCGCCGCCAGAACCGTTCTTCTTGCCTTCATGCCTGTCTCCGGAAATAGCTGTCTTGTCGCGGGGTTTGGGAACTCGTGTTCAGCCCACCGCGCGGCGGATCGACGCCAGCGACGAGAGCTTGAGGCGCGGACCCGAGCGCATGAACTGGCCCGGCAGTTCGCGCCCCATCACCTCCTGCACGCGCCGCGCCACCGCCGCCAGCTTCTCGATATCGATGCCGGTCTCGTAGCCGCATTCGTGCAGCAGGTAGACCAGGTCTTCGGTGCAGATGTTGCCCGTCGCGCCGGGCGCGAACGGGCAGCCGCCCAGGCCGCCGAAGGACGACTCGTACTCGCGGATGCCGAGGTCCAGGCCGTTCATCACGTTCGCCAGCCCGATGCCGCGGGTGTTGTGGAAATGCAGCGCGATGACGGCGTCCGGATGGCGCGCCCGGATCGCCTCGCCCGTGCGGGTGACCACCGGCGGGGTGGCCATGCCGGTGGTGTCGCCCAGGCTGACATGGCGCGCGCCGGCGGCCATGTAGGCGTCGATGATCCTGAGGACATTGTCGATCTTCACCTCGCCCTCGAACGGGCAGCCGAAGGCGGTGGCCACCGCGCCGCGCAAGGCGATGCCGAACTTCCTGGCGATCGGCGCGAATTCGTTGAAGTCGGCAATGGCCGCGTCGATGGACTTGTTCAGGTTGGCCTGGCAATGCGTTTCCGAGGCGGAGATGAAGGAGGCCATCATGTCCACCTTCGCCGCGGCGGCGCGCTCGGCGCCGCGCGCGTTCGGCACCAGGGCGGTCAGGCGCACGCCGGGCTTGCGCACGATCAGGTCCATCAACTGCGACGCATCGGCCAGTTGCGGCACGGCGCGCGGCGAGACGAAGGACGTGGCCTCGAAGCTGGTGACGCCGGCTTCGATGAGCGCGTTGATCAGGTCTGCCTTCACCTCGGTCGGAATGAACTCCTTCTCCGACTGGAAGCCGTCGCGGGTACCAACCTCGGTGACCAGCACGAAGCGGTCGTCGGCGGACTTGGGGGTGTAGGGCATGGGGTCACTCCTTGCGATGGAAATGGCTGGATTCAGACGACGTTGCGGCTGCGCAGTTCGGCGATGCGCGAAGCCTCGATGCCCAGTTCGGCGAGGATGGCGTCGGTATCGGCGCCCAGCACGGGCGGGGGGCGATGGACGCGGCAGGGATCGTCGGTGAACTTGACCGGGAAGCCAAGCACGTCGAGCCTGCCGTGTTGCGGATGGTCGATGGTGATGCGCATCTGCTGGTGCCTGGTTTGCGGGTCGTCGAACACCTGCCCCATGTCGAGAACCTTGCCACACGGCACGCCGGCACGATTGATGGCCTCGATCCAGTGCGCGACCGGCTTTTCGCGGGTGCGCGCATTGATCTCGGCATTGATCGCCGCGCGGTGACGGTAGCGGTCGTCGTTGGTGCGGAAATCGGGGTGCCCGCGCAGGTGGCCGAGTTCAAGCGCGTCGAGCAGTTTGAAATAGAAGGTATCGTTCGACGGCGCGACCGCGATCTGCCCGTCGGCGGCCTCGAACAGGCCGTAGGGCGAGGCCAGCGCATGGTCGTTGCCGGTGCGCTGCGGCAGCCTGCCATTGGCGAAATAGTTGGTCGCCAGAAAAGCCAGCATGCTGGTCATGCCGTCGGTAAGCGCGGTGGCGATCTCCTCCCCTGCGTCGGTCCGGTTGCGCCGCACCAGCGCCGCCAGGATGCCCATGGCGGCCTGCTGCCCCGCCACCAGGTCGGAAATCGGCGGCGCCGCGCGCACCGGCGGGCCGTCGGCAAAACCGTTGACGCTCATGAAACCGCTCATCGCCTGCGCGATGAAGTCGAAGGACGGCCGGTCGGCATACGGTCCGGAGAGACCGAAGCCGGTGACATGGCAGCTGATGATGTCCCGCTTGAGCGCCTGCAATTGCGCGCGCCCGAAACCCATCTTGTCCATCACGCCCGGCCGGTAGTTGTTGACCACCACGTCGGCCCGGCGCAGCAACGAACGCAGGATCTCCTTGCCCTCGGCGCTGCGCAGGTCGAGCGTGAGCGAGCGCTTGTTGCGATTGAAATTGGCGAAGTAGAGCGAATAGCCGTTGACGGCAGCGCCCTGCGCGCGAACCGGGTCGCCCTCGCCCGGCTCCTCGATCTTGATGACGTCGGCCCCCATGTCGGCCAGGAACATCGAGCAAAACGGACCCGAAAGTATGCGGGTCAGGTCGACGACGCGGATGCCTTCCAGTTGCATCGGGACTGCCGCCTCACTCGATCTTGATGTTGGCTTCTTTTGCGATCTTGCCCCACTTGGCATAGTCGGTACGCACGAAGGCGGCAAACTCCTCCGAGGTTCCGCCCACCGGGGTGGCGCCCCCTGCGGAAATCTTCTCGCGGATATCCGGCATGGCCAGCACCTTGTTGATCTCCGCATTGAGCCGGGCCACAATGGCAGGCGGCGTGCCGACCGGTGCGAACAGACCCAGCCAGATGCCGGCCTCCACTCCCCTGACGCCGGCCTCCTCCAGCGTGGGGGTGTCCGGGAGCATGGGCGAGCGCTTTGCGGTGGTCACCGCCAGCGGCGTGAGCTTGCCGCCCTTGACCAGACCCAGCACTGAGGGCACGGACATGATGGCCACGTCCACCGAGCCGCCCATCACATCGGCCAGCGCGGGCGCCGCGCCCTTGTAGGGTACCTGCAGCAGGCGGATCCCGGTGGCGCCCTTGATCTGCTCGCCGAACAGGTGCCCGGCCGAGCCGTTGCCCGCGGTGGCCCACGACAGGCCCGCCTGCGACCTGCCGCGCGCCAGCATGTCCGCCGTGTTACCCAACTTGGGATTGGCGGCCGTGGCAGCATTGGCCACGATCGCCAGCGGTGCCACCGACACCTGGACGATGGGCGCGAAACTCTTCACCGTGTCGTAGCCCACGTTCGGGTAGAGCCACGGCCCCAGCATGACGTTGTCGGTCTGGCCGATGACGATGGTGTAGCCATCCGGCGCCGCCTTGGCCGCGGCGGCCACGGCCAGGTTGCCGCCGGCGCCCGGCATGTTCTCCAGA
>CANGUJ010000319.1 GCA_947456845.1 Burkholderiales bacterium
AAATGAAATTGCAGACTGCAGTATACCAATTAGGCGCCGGCGCGGCGGCAAGCGCCGCTCACTGCAGGGCAAGCGCGCCGGGCAAAGCGCGGGTCACTTCAATCTCGCTACCGCCATCGCGGTATTCGACGGTCTCGCAAAGCTGCTCGACGAGGCCGATACCGCGGTCAGCGCGCCGGAACAGCGCGCGCGCGTCCAAGCGCCAGGCATGCGAGTCGAAACCCTTTCCCGAATCCTTGACGCGCACCTTGAGCTTGGGGCCGGTCGGGGTATCCGTCCTGATGATGTCAAGGAAAATGACGCCGTCCGCGAGGGCAGCGAGACGCCGCTCGCGTTCGCGGGCGTACGCAGCCAGCCCGTTCGGCTCGTCCTTCATGGAGGAATCGAGTTCGAGCAGGCCGTGCTCGAGGGCGTTGTTGCATAACTCCGACAGCACGACGAAGGTCGACTGGTCGAGCGCGCCGACCGGGTCGAAGCGCGCCATGAACTCCTGGATGATGGGCGCGACTTCTACGCGCTTCAGGCGCTCGGCGCCGATGCGCAGGTGCAACTCCCAGTGGCCGGCGGCGGCGTGCGGCTGCATGTGCAGGGTGTTCTGGCTGATTGTTTCGGCGGCGGCACGGCGCGCGCGGCGCGCGGATTCCGCGCGGCAGTCGACGATGGCATAGGTGATGTCGTCGGCCGCGGACTCTCCGGCCAGGTGATCGACCACCGCCAGCTTGACGGCCTCGAAACGGTCAGCTGCTTCGGCGCCGGCAAGCGCGGCCATCAGACCCTCTTCGTTGAACGGCGCCCCCTCCGCGCCGGTGGCCTCGAGCAGCCCGTCGGAGCAAGCGACGATTTGCGCGTCATCGCGGAACCGCTCGAACTCAGGCTGCGGGTCGATTTCCTCGCTTGGCAGGATGCCGAGCGGCAGGTGGCTGCTCGACCAGCGACGCGCCACCTTGCCGGAGCGATCCAACATCAGAACCGGCGGATTGCCGCCGTTCCAGACCTCGATGCGGTCTTCGATCGAATCGATGTTGATCAGGGTCGCCGCAACGAAACGGTGGGAGGGCAGGTCGCGCCTGATCGTATGGTTGAGTTCAGTCACCAGTGCCGGCAGGCCGAAGCCCTTCTGCGCCATCGACTGGAACGCGCGCCCCAAGGGCAGCACATTGAGCGCGGCGGTCAAGCCGTGCCCGACGCCGTCGGCCAGCAGCACCTTGAGCGATCCGTCGGGCGAGCGTTCCGCCATGACGATGTCGCCACTGAACTTGAAGGCCGGCGAATTCCAGGTCCGCAGCACCGTGCCATGCTCGGTCTGGATCGACAGGAGTCGCTGCATGATCGCGCGCGCGGCGCGGTTCTCGTCTTCGGAGGCCTGGAAATAAGCCTTGAGTTCGGCGTTCTGGTCGCGCATCTGACGCTGGATCGCCGTGTAGCGCGCCGCGTTGGCCAGGTGGGCCTTGAGAATGGCGACGTTGACCGGCTTGGGTATATAGGCGTCGGCGCCAGCCGCAATGGCATCGGCGATCTCGTCGATATCCTCGCTGCCGGTGACAAACCAGATCGGCACCCAGCGCACGGGGTCCAGCGCGCGCAGCCGCAGGGCGGTCTCGCGCCCGTCCATGCCCGGCATGGAATAGTCGAGCAGGACGACGTCGGGGCGCTCACGCTCGTACACATCCAGCGCCGCGCGGCCGTCGGAGGCGTGCAGAGCGACATGGCCCTGGCTCTTGAGAATGGCGCAGAGGAACTGCGCCTGCGCCAGGGTGTCTTCGACGACCAGCGCCTTCAGTTGAACCGCCGAGCGCCCGCGCGCGACCATGAATTCCCCCCTCCGGATAAGGGATGCTCAATGCAGGGTGAAGAGCTTGTCGAAGTTGGCCACCCGAAGGACGTCGCGTACCGTGCCGTTGCAATTGGCCAGGCTGACGGGCTTGCCCACCGCCTTGCCCTTGTCGCGCAACAACAGAAGCATGCCCAGGGCGGAGCTGTCCAGGTACTCCACTTCGCGCATGTCGACCACGACCTCCAAGACATCGCCGCCGGCAAAGGCGTCTTCATAGGCCTGCTTGAAACCGCGATGGCAGGTGAAATCGAACTTACCCTTCAGAGACAGACGGGCACGCCCGTTCTCCTGATTCACACTCACGTTCATGTGACCTCTCCTTGTTGAATTTCGTTGCCCCGCACGCTATGTCCGGTTCGACGCGCCCATCCTGCTCAGATGGCCCAGCACGCGTCCGGCAATTTCCTTCAGCGGCGCCACCTCATTGGCCGCCCCGGCGGCAATCGCCTCCCGGGGCATGCCGAACACCACGCAACTGGCCTCGTCTTGCACCACGTTCCACGCGCCGGCGTCGCGCATCTCCCGCATCGCCACCGCGCCATCCTTGCCCATCCCGGTGAGCATCACGCCGATCACGCTGGGACCCGCCACCTGCGCGCCGGAGCGGAACAGCAACTCCACCGAGGGCCGGTGGCGATTCACCGGCTCGGCGTCCGACAGGGCGGTCATGTAGTTGGCGCCGCTTTTCTTCAGGAGAAGATGATGGCTGCCGGGCGCTATGTAGGCGTGACCCGGCAACACCCTTTCGCCATCCTCGGCCTCCTTAACGACCAGACTGCAGCATTTGTTGAGCCGGTCGGCAAAGCTTTTCGTGAAGCCGGCCGGCATGTGCTGGGTGATCAGGATGCCCGGGGAATCCGCCGGCATGCCGACGAGCACTTCGCGGATGGCTTCGGTGCCGCCCGTGGATGCGCCGACCAGGATCAGCTTCTCGGACGATGCGATGCGGTTGCCAAGCGGCGGCGGCATGGCGAACGGCGCGCCGGCCTCCATGGGCCCATGGCGCCCGGTATTGCGCAGTACCTGGTGCACCCCGGTGGCCGCCATCCGCGCCACCCGCAGTTTGGCGCGTGCCGCGGCGCGGATCTTGTCGGTGATCTCCTGGGCATACTCGCCCATGCCTTTCCGGATGTCCAGCCTGGGCTTGGACACGAAATCCACCGCGCCGAGCTCGAGCGCGCGCATCGCGGCCTCGGCGCCCCGTTCGGTCAGCGTCGACACCATCACCACCGGCATCGGGCGCAGCCGCATGATTTTTTCGAGGAACTCGAGGCCATCCATGCGCGGCATCTCGATATCGAGCGTGAGCACGTCCGGATTGAGGTCCTTGATCATGTCGCGCGCGACCAGCGGATCGGGCGCAACGCCCACCGTCATCATGTCGCTCTGCGCGTCGACGATCTTCGACAGCAGATTGCGGATCAGCGCCGAATCGTCCACGACCAGAACTCTTGTCTTGTCAACCATTGCGTTTTCCTCCGGTCAGGCGAACAGCTCGACGTTGCCGCCGGCCGTGGCCGTCTCCACCTTCTTGAGCTCGCTGCTGTAGGTGCGCTCGCGGGTGACGATCGTGTCGTTGTGCAGTGTTTTCAGCTTGCGCACCAGAACCCGGCCGGTGGTCGGGAACAGGTAGACCTTGCGCGGCCACACGTCAAGCAGGTCGGAAGCGATGATGGGAATGCGCTCGGTGGCCAGGAAGCGTGCCACGAATTCGGCGTTGCGCTCCCCGACGTTGGACGAAGACAGGCTTTCCAGCACGCTGCCCGCGCCGAACACCTTCGCCTTGAGGCGGTTTTTTTGCGCACCCATCTTGATGAGTTCGTTGATGAGCAGCTCCATCGCGTACACGCCATACCTGCCCGATTCGCCGAACAGGTCGAAACCGCTGGCGCCCGAATGCGGCAGCATGAAGTGGTTCATGCCGCCCACCTTGCGCACGTCATCCCACAGGCAGGCCGAAACGCAGGATCCGAGCACGGTGACGATCACCATGTCCCGTTCCGATACGTAGTACTCGCCGGGCAGGATCTTGGCCGCGTCGCAGCCGAAATGCGGGTCGAAGTAGACCCTGGGCCCGCTTTCCGGCTGCGCGGCCGTGTTTTGTCTGATCACCGGAAACGTCCGTTGTTGGCAATGCTTTCGATGGGCGCCAATCAGGCGTTGCCCGGGCGGGCACCCTGCTTGCAGGCGGCCTCCGGCACGACTTCATAGACAGTCTTGCCAAGCAACGTGAACACGTCGCGCGCCTGCGAGAAATTCTCCGAATGCCCGACGAACAGCAGTCCGCCCGGATTGAGCAGAGGAGCGAAGCGCCGCAACAGCGCCAGTTGGGTGAGCTTGTCGAAATAGATCATGACGTTGCGGCAGAAGATCACGTCGAATCCGGCGCGCAACGGCCAGGTCGGCGAGAGCAGATTGAGCGGCCGGAAGGTCACCAGACCCGCCACTTCGGGGCGCACCCGCACGAAGCCGGTATTCGCCCCGTTGCCGCGCAGGAAATGCTTGCGCACGATATCGGTCTCCAGCTTGGAAACCGACTCCTCCGGATAACTCGCGGCGCGAGCGGCGTCCAGCACCTTGGTATCGATGTCGGTGGCGAGAATGCGCACCGGTGAATTGCCGCCGCCGGCGGCTTCCAGCGCGGTCATTGCGATGGAGTACGGCTCTTCGCCGGTGGATGCGGCGCAGCACCAGATATTGATGCGCGGCTGGCCGCGCAGCTTGCGCAGATGGTCGGCGAGCACCGGAAAGTGATGCGCCTCGCGATAAAACGAGGTCAGGTTGGTCGTCAGCGCGTTGATGAAATCCTGCCATTCCTCTCCCGACCCGTTTTCCAGTTCATCGAGATAGTCGGCGAAGCTTTGCTTGCCGGTCGCGCGCAGGCGCCGCGCCAGGCGGCTGTAGACCATGCTGCGCTTGCTCGGATTCAACGCAATTCCGGCGTGCTGATGGATCAATGCGCATACCCGGTCGAAATCGCGCCCTGACATCTCGTACTCGAGCGCCTGTGCATCGATGACGGGAATAACGGGTGCGGAACTGGTCGCAACGGAGGATGCTGTGTTCATTCGGATTACCCCGGTTGGTAAAAGGGGCCTTCGCGCTGCGAAGGCCCCCTGCTGCTTCATCGGCGTGGGACGTCTAGAACTCGGCCCACTCGTCGCCCGACGCGCCGGCCGCGAGCTTGCTGGCGGCGAGCTCGGCGGGCTT
>CANGUJ010000320.1 GCA_947456845.1 Burkholderiales bacterium
CGGTCCGAAGGCGTTGAGGCTGTTCATCACCAGATCGCCGCCGGCGGCTGCCAGCACCTCGCGCGGGACGACGCATTCGGTGGTTTTCGGATCCATCACCACCCGTTCGCGGATCAGGCGCGCCACTTCGGCCGGCGGCAGGAAGCGCATCAGCGTCTCGCCGCCGAGCATGCGCACGGCGCTGGAGTTCCACATGACCATGTCGTCTCCGCTGGGGCCACCTTCGCGGGCGCCGAAGCCGGTGGCGAAGTAGCCTGTCGCGGTGCCGGCCGCATTCCAGGAGAGCTTGAGCGCACCGCTGCCGGTCTTCGCGCGGGACAGGGTCAGCGCGTCCATGAAGTCGTTCTGGTTGTCGACGTTGAAGCGGATGTCGGGGGAGAAGTTGCCGCGCACGTTGTGTGCGCCCACCAGCGAGGCGTTGCCCGGCACGGCCTTGCCGTCGCGCTGGTTGGGCCAATTGGCGTACCCGGTGCCGCGCGAATTGAGAAGACGAAGCGGCGCGTCGCGCACCACTGCCGAGCGCATATTGGCAGGGAGTGTGCCACTGGCCATTTGCGCGATGTCGATGATGACCGGCTGTCCCGCGCCCGCGGACTCGCCGCAGCCCCAGAAAAACAGCATGCGGCCGCGCGGGCGCGACTCCATTTCCGGGATGTCGCGTTCGCGCTCGACCGCTGCGGCCTGCCGTTCGCCGAACAGTTCGAGCGCGGGGCCCATGCTCATGGGCGCGGGGATGGCGTGGCTGGCCTGGGCGGGATTGGCGTCGCGCACGCTGGTCAGTTCGAGCAGCAACGACTTGCGCGCGCTCGAGCCGCCCATCATGGCGGCCATCATGTTGCCGCGGTCCATTCCGGAAAAGCCGGTCTGCGTCTCGGCGCTGACCCAGTAGCGCGCTTGCGGTCCGGTGACCTTTTGCTGTGCGGTCGAAAGGGCGGACATGCCAAGCACCAACGGAAGCGCAAGCCAGGCTGATTTCATTGAAGTCCCTCCGAGATGTCGCGTTAGTGAACCGATTGACGGAACGTTACAGCCACGCAGCGATCAGCGAATGATCGCTGCCGCCTTGAGTTCGTCGATGATGCGCTTGCCTTCGCCTTCCATTACCCGTTCCACATCCTCCTGGTACTTGAGCAGCACGCCGAGCGTGTCCTGCACCGAGTCCGGGTCGAGCGAAAGTACGTTCAGGGCGGTGAGTGCATTGACCCAGTCTATGGTCTCGGCCACGCCGGGCAGCTTGTAGAGCTCCACCGTGCGCAGGCGCTGCACGAACTCCACCGCCTGGGTTGAGAGGTTGGCTGAAGCCGTCGGCGCCTTGCGGCGCACGATCTCCAGTTCACGCCTTGCATCCGGAAACTCCACCCAGTGGTACAGGCAGCGGCGTTTCAGCGCGTCGCGGATTTCGCGGGTGCGGTTGGAGGTGATCACCACCATCGGCGGGTACATCGCCTTGATGGTGCCCAGTTCGGGAATGGTGATCTGGTATTCGGCCAGCAGTTCCAGCAGGTAGGCCTCGAAAGGCTCGTCCGCCCGATCGAGTTCGTCGATCAGGAGCACCGGCGATTTCGGCTGGGTCAGCGCCTGCAGCAGCGGGCGCTCGATCAGCATGTCGCGCCTGTACAGGTCGCGCGAGATGGCATCGCGGTCGGTGACGTGCGCCGCCTCGGCCATGCGGATTTCCATCAGTTGGCGTGCGGCGTTCCATTCATAGGCGGCTTCGGCCACGCCCAGGCCTTCGTAGCACTGCAGGCGGATCAGCTGCGTGTCCTCGACCTCGGCCAACACCTTGGCCAGTTCGGTCTTGCCCACGCCGGCCTCGCCTTCGAGGAACAGCGGGCGGCGCATTTGCCGGGAAAGGTAGAGCACGGTGGCCAGGCGGTCGTCGCAGACGTATTCGCGGGCGGCCAGTTGCTCCTGTAGTTGCTTGATGGCGTCGATGATGATGGTTCCTTGCTGCAAAAGACAAAAAATTGGCGGGAATCCAGCGCCATCAAACCACGGCGCCGGATTCCCGCCTTGCGCGGGATCAACGAATCTTAGCCGAGAGCCTTGGCTACCGCCCGGCCGGCCATCACCGGGACCATCGCGGCGCGGTACTCGGCGGACCCGTGCAGGTCGCCGTTGATGCCTTCAGCCGACACCTTGACCGCCGCGGCCGCCTCTGGCGTGAAGCTTTTTGCCAGTGCCGCCTCGATGTCCGTGGCGCGGAACACATGTGACTTCGCGCCTGTCACCGCAACCCGCACGGTGGAACCAAATTTGGCCACGAACACGCCGACCAAGGCAAAGCGCGAGGCGGGCTGCTTGAACTTGAAGTAGCCGGCCTTGTCGGGCACCGGAAACTCGACCGAGGTCACCAGTTCGCCCGGCGCCAGCGCGGTTTCGAACAGGCCGGTGAAGAAATTGTCGGCCGAGAGTGTGCGTTGCGGGGTGCGGATGGTGGCGCCCAGGGCCAGAAGCGCAGCGGGATAGCAGGCCGCCGGGTCGGCGTTGGCGATCGAGCCACCGAGAGTGCCCTGGTTGCGCACCATCTGGTCGCCGATGCCGCCGGCCAGGTCGGCCAGGGCGGGAATGGCTTTCTTCACGTCGGCCGAGCGCGCCACTTCGGAATGCCGGGTCATGGCGCCGATGACGACGTTGCCGCCCACGCTGGTAATGCCGCTGAGTTCCGCAATGCCGTTCAGGTCCACCAGGGTGCCGGGACGCGCCAGGCGCAGCTTCAATGCCTGCACCATGCTCTGGCCACCTGCCAGGTAGCGCGCGTCGCCGCGCGCCGCGCTGGCCGCAGCGGCGGCGGAAACGGGGTTTTGGTATTCGAATGTATACATGGTTTTCTCCTTGAACCGTTCAGGCGCGCGACTGCGCAGCCAGCCAGACGCGCTCGCGGGTGGCCGGCATGGCGAGGTCGCGCACGCCCAGCGCGTCGGTGATGGCGTTGATCAGCGCCGGGGGCGAGCCGATCGCACCGGCTTCGCCGCAGCCCTTCACGCCCAGCGGGTTGTGCGAGCAGGGGGTCGAGCAGGTGTCGACCTTGAAGCTCGGCAGGTCGTCGGCGCGCGGCATGGCGTAGTCCATGTACGAGCCGGAGAGCAATTGCCCGCTCTCCTTGTCGTACACGCAAGCCTCCAGCAGCGCCTGGCCAATACCCTGGGCGATGCCGCCATGCACCTGGCCTTCGACGATCATCGGGTTGACGATGTTGCCGAAGTCGTCCACCGCGGTGAAGGCGCAGATCTCCACCTCGCCGGTGGCGGGGTCGACCTCGACCTCGCACACGTAGGAACCGGCCGGGAAGGTGAAGTTGGCGGGGTCGTAGAAGGCGTTTTCGTTCAGGCCCGGTTCGAGCTTGTCCAACGGGTAGTTGTGCGGCACGTAGGCGGTGAGCGACACCTGTGCGAAGGGGATCTTCTTGTCGGTGCCGGCCACCTTGAATTCGCCGTTTTCGAACACGATGTCGGTGTCGGCCGCCTCCAGCAGGTGGGCGGCGATCTTCTTGCCCTTGGCGATGATCTTGTCCACCGCCTTGACGATGGCGGTGCCGCCGACCGAAAGCGAGCGGCTGCCGTAGGTGCCCATGCCGAACAGGACCCGGCCGGTGTCGCCATGGACGATTTCGACGTTCTCGACCGGGATGCCGAGTTTGCCCGCCACCACCTGGGCGAAGGTGGTCTCATGGCCCTGGCCATGACTGTGCGAACCGGTGAACACCGTGACCGTGCCGGTGGGGTGCACGCGCACCTCGCCGGCCTCGAACAGGCCCGCCCGTGCGCCAAGGGCGCCGGCGATGTTTGAAGGCGCGATGCCGCAAGCCTCGATGTAGCAGGAATAGCCGAGACCGCGCAGCTTGCCCTGCTTGGCCGACTCCGCCTTGCGTGCCGCGAAACCGGCCACATCCGCCAGTGCTACCGCCTTGGTAAGGGTGGCGTCGTAGTCGCCCACGTCGTATGTCAGGCCCACCGGCGTGGCATACGGGAAAGTCTTGATGAAATTGCGCCGGCGGATTTCCACCGGGTCGATCTTCATTTCGCGCGCGGCCTGCTCGACGATGCGTTCGACCAGGTAGGTGGCCTCCGGCCGCCCGGCGCCGCGATAGGCGTCCACCGGGGCGGTGTTGGTGAAGACCGCCTTGACCTCGGCATACACCGCCGGGGTGGCGTACTGCCCGGCCAGCAGCGTGGCGTACAGGATGGTCGGCACGGCGGAAGCGAACGTAGACAGGTAGGCGCCCATGTTGGCAATCGTGCCAACCCGTAGCGCCAGAAATTTGCCGTTGGCGTCCATCGCCAGTTCTGCCACCGACACGTGGTCGCGCCCATGCGCATCCGAGAGGAAGGATTCGCTGCGCTCTGCCGTCCACTTGATCGGTCGGCCCACCCGCTTGGAGGCCCACACCAGCGCGGTGTCCTCGGCATACAGGAAGATCTTCGAGCCGAAGCCGCCGCCCACGTCCGGCGCGATCACCCGCACCTTGGATTCCGGCAGGCCCAGCACGAAGGCGCACATCAAGAGGCGCTCCACATGCGGGTTCTGGTTGGCCACGTGCAGGGTGTAGCTGTCGTCGTGCTTGGTGTAGGACGCGATCGCCGCGCGTGGTTCCATCGCGTTGGGGATCAGGCGGTTGTTGGTGAACTCCAGCTTCGTTACATGCGCCGCGGTGGCGAAGGCGGCGTCGACTGCCGCCTTGTCACCATGGCCCCAGTCGTAGCACAGGTTTCCGGGCACGTCGTCATGCACCAGTGATGTCGACTGGTTGGCGGTTGCGGTGTCGGCCACCGCCGGCAGCACCTCGTAGTCCACCTCGATCAGTTCGGCCGCGTCTTTCCCTTGCCATGCCGTTTCGGCCACGATCAGCGCCACCTGGTCGCCCACATAGCGGACCTTGCCGTGCGCCAGGGCCGGGTGCGGCGGCTCCTTCATCGGGCTGCCGTCCTTGTTGTTGATCAGCCAGCCGCAGGGCAGGCCGCCGATCTTGGCATCGGCCAGGTCCTGGCCGGTGAAGATCGCCACCACGCCGGGCGCCTTTTTGGCCGCCTCCAGGTTGA
>CANGUJ010000321.1 GCA_947456845.1 Burkholderiales bacterium
AATCCACCAGGACGGGGGCGTCGGCCTTGAGCACGTCGGCTTCAAAACTGGCGTCGGTAACGTGGGCGATGTTGGCACTCATGAAAGCTCCGATCAAACAGGCGGTTGGTTTGGTCGGATAATGCTAACAAAAAGCGCGCCCGCCCGTTGGGACGGCAGGTCCGCGGCAGGCGCGGCGGCGGCGTCGCACCGCCCAGCCCGTCTGAGGTGAAGTCCCGGTTTTTGTCTCCGCTCGCGCGGTTTTTCCATCGCCACGACCACCCCCGCACACCACACGATGCTGTCGCGCCAACTCTGCCCGCCCGGGCATGACCTGCTCGCCCATGGGGCCGCGCTGGCATTCGAGACGGCGCCTCGCGCGGACCTGGGCGGCCTGACCGTGCTGCTGCCCTCGCAGGCGGTGGGACCGGGCCTGCGCGCGGCGATCGCGCAAGCGGGTGCGGCGCGCGGATTCGCCACCGTCGTGCCGCCGCGCATGGCGACGCTGGAGGGCCTGCTCGACGCGGCCATGCTGGGGCTACCGGTCGTTCCGCGGGCGCGGCGCCTGGCCGACCTGCACCGCCTGCTGGTGTCGCGCGGCTGGTTCGGCGGCATGCCGCAATGGGACACCTGCCGCGTGATTCTCGCGCTGGCTGACGAATTGTCCGCGCGCCTGCCCGAGCCGCCCGACGAAAAGGGCTTTCTGCGCCTGATCGAGGCGCACTATCGCGGACGCGCGGCGCGGGTGGCCGAACCCGAGGCGCGCCTGGTCTATGAGGTGTGGCGCGCGTATGCCCGCCCTGCCAGGGGCGCAAGCCTCGATCCCGGCCTGGCGCGCCGGATGTTGCTGGCGGAGGCGGCGCGCGCCCTGGCCGGCCCGTTGATCGTGGTCGCGGCGCGTACCGAAGCCGTCCTGGACACTGAAGTGGCGGCACTGGCCGAGATGGTGTCCGCCCGTTGGCCTGTCATCGTCGCCGGCCGCGCAGGGTTGCCTTGCGCGCTGGAGCGCGCCTGGCCTACATCCCTGGAAGAAACACCGTCGGTGCGCGCGGCGGCGCTCGGCGAATCCGATCGCGCCCTGTTCGACCGCGTGCGGGTGCTGCGGGCGCCCTCTCTCGAAGCGGAAGCCGCGGCAGCTGCGCATCAGGTACGCACCTGGCTCGCGCAGGGCAAGCGCGCCATCGCCCTGGTAGCCGCTGACCGGATGGTGGCCCGCCGCGTGCGCGCGCTGCTTGAACGCGAAGGCGTCTTGCTGACCGATGAAGCCGGCTGGAAACTCTCCACCACCAGCGCCGCCACCTGCGCCATGCGCTGGATCGACGCGGTGAGCGGCAACTTTCATCAGCGCGACCTGCAGGACTGGCTGCGCTCGCCCTTCGTGTTCGCCGATGTCGAGCGCGGCCCGCTGGCGCGCGCGCGCGCCGCCATCGAGGAGGCGATCCGTCGCAACAACCTCCAGGGCGGCCTCGGTGCCCTGCGTCATGCGCTTGAGCGCGCAGGCGCGCCGGACGCCACGGCCCTGGCGATCGTCGATCGCATCGAAGTGGCCGCACGACCCTGGGCGCGCCGCGCGGCTGTACTCGACGAGTGGTTCGATCTGCTGCTCGAAACCCTGGCGGCGCTGGGTGCCACCAACGCGCTGGCCGCCGATGCTGCGGGCATCTTGCTGCTGGACCTGCTGCGCACCCTGCGCGATCAACTCGCCGGCGGGGCCGCGCAGCCGCTGGCCGCATGGCGCGATTTCCTGGCCTCCGAACTGGAAGGCGCATCCTTCCGCGACAGCGCCATCGACAGCCCGCTGGTCATGACCTCGCTGGCGCGCGCGCAGTTGCGCCGCGTCGAGGCCACCTTGCTGCTCGGCGCCGGCGAGGCGCATCTGGGCGCCGCGGATGACCCGGGACCTTTGTTCGCAGCGCGACTGCGCGCGCAAATGGGCCTCGCCACCCCGGAGGAGCAGTCGGCCGGACTGCGCGACAGCCTGGGCACACTCATCGAGCATGCGGACGAATTCCGCGCGACCTGGCAATCCGGCAGCGCGGCGGAGCCGCAGCCCCTTTCACCCTGGTTCGTCCGTCTGGATGTGCTCGCGCGCGCCGCCGGGCATCCGGGTCTGATCGAAGCCGCGCGCGCGCCGGCGGGCGCGTCGCCGCAAGGGCTGGAATCCCGCTTCATGGGGATGCCTGCCCCGTCCGCGGCGCCGCTGCGCCCGGCGGTGATCTCGGTGAGCGCATACGCCAGCCTGATCGCCTGTCCCTACCAGTTCTTCGCCCGCCACATGCTGGCCTTGAACGAGGCCGACGAAGTGCGCGAGGAATTCGAAAAAACCGACTACGGCCAGTGGGTGCACGACCTGCTCAACCGGCTGCACATGCGCTTTCCGCGTTTCTCGGGCATGGCGCGCGATGTGCTGCTGACCGAATTTCACCGCATCGCCGACAGCGTGTTCGCGCCGGCCATCGAGTTCAACTACCTGTCGCTGGGCTGGAAGCGCCGCTGGGTGGCGCTGGCGGAGGCGTACATCGACTGGCAGATCCAACGCGAGGGCAGCGGCTGGCATTGGCAGGCCGGCGAGGTCAAGGCGAGCCTGCCGATACCTGCCGCCTCCGGACGCAGTCTCGAACTGCGCGGCCGGCTTGACCGCATCGACGCCCGCGGCCGCGGCGAAGTCGAGATCCTCGACTACAAGACGCAGGACGCGGCTGCGCTCAAGCGCAAGGTCGCCGAGCCCGGCGAGGATGTGCAACTGGCGGCCTACCGCTTGCTGCATGCCGCGGGCGGCGATGCACAGGCGGCCTTCGTGGCCGTCGACGGCAAGGCCATCAGGACGGTGCCGGCCAACCAGCAGCACACTCCGCAGGCCGAGCGCCGTCGCCTGCTGGCGCTCGTCGATGGCATCGACGCGGGCGCCGGGCTGCCGGCCAATGCCCCCGAGAGCGCCTGCGCATGGTGCGAAATGCGCGGACTGTGCCGGCGTGACCATTGGGCCGGGCGCGAGGCGGTCGATGGCTGAACCGTCATCCAGTCCCGCGCTCGATCCGGCCGCCTCCAGCGTGGTGGAGGCCTGCGCCGGCAGCGGCAAGACCTGGCTCCTGGCCTCGCGCATGCTGCGCCTGTTGCTGGCGGGCGCAGCTCCGGGGTCCATCCTTGCCCTGACCTTCACGCGCAAGGCGGCGCAGGAGATGCGCGCCCGCCTGGATATGTGGCTGGCCCTGCTCGCCACCGCCGATGCGGACGAGGTCTTCGCCTTCCTCGCCCAACGCGGCCTGGACGAGTCCGCCGCGCGCGCCCTGCTGCCGCGCGCACGCATGCTGCAGGAGGCGGTGCTGGTGGCACAGCCGCGGATCGCGGTCGACACCTTCCATGGCTGGTTCCTGCGCCTGGTGTCCCTCGCGCCCCTGAGTCCCCCCGGGGCCGCCGCGGCGGCCGGCGTGTCGGCGATGGTGCCGCACGGGGCGGCTCTGGCCGATAAGACCGGGGCGCTGGCCGCCGAGGCATGGCAGCGTTTTGCGGCTTCGCTGGGGCGCGCGCCCGAGGGCGGGGTGGCGCAGGCGTTCGCGCGCCTGCTCGACGAGATCGGGCTCGCCAATGTGCGCTCCGCGCTGCTCGCGTTTGTAGCCCGGCGTGCCGAATGGTGGGCCTACACGCGCGGCCAGGCCGATCCGGCGCAGTGGGCGGCGGCGCGCTTGCGCGGGGAACTGCAGTGCGATCCGGATGCGGACCCGGCTGGGGATTTTTTCGTGTCCTGCCGCGGCGAATTGCTCGAGTATGCGCGCCTGCTCGGACAAAACACCCCGGACGACAGGATCAACGCCGGAGTGCTCGAGCGCATTCTCGGCAGCGGCCTGTACGACGAGGCAAGTTTCAACGAGGCCGGCTTGCGCTGGGTGACGGCCACCGGGACCCAACGGATTCGCAGGGCGTCGGCCGCGCAGGCCGGGCGGCTCGGCGCCGCCGGCGAGGCGCGCTTCCTGGAACTGCACGATTTGCTGTTCGAGCGGTTCCGGCAAGCCCGCATGGCGCTGTTGCACCAGCGCATCTGCCGCCTCAACGCGGACCTGTTCACCTGCGGCTGCGCCCTTATCAATGCCTACCAGGAACTCAAGTATCTGCGCGCGGTGGTCGATTTCACCGACGTGGAGTGGCTGGCCGCTTCGTTGCTCGCCGACGAGGAGCACGCCGCCTACCTGCATGCACGGCTGGACGCGCGCTACCGCCATGTGCTGCTCGACGAGTTCCAGGATACCAACCCCCTGCAATGGGCCGCGCTGCGCGGCTGGCTGGCGGCCTACGGCGGCGACCGGAACCGCCCCACGCTCCTGATGGTGGGCGACCCCAAGCAATCCATCTACCGATTCCGGCGTGCCGACGCGCGGCTGTTCGCCGCCGCCGGGGCCTGGCTGGTGGCGGACTGGGGCGCGGCGAAGTTGGAGCAGAACCATACCCGCCGCAACGCGCTGGCGGTGGTCGAGATCGTCAATCGCGTCTTTGACGGCCTGGCGGGATTCGGACACTTCGTGCCGCAGACCACCGGGCAACTGACCCTGCCGGGGAACGTCCTGGTCCTGCCCCTGATCGGCCGGGCGGGGGAGAACAAGGCAGTCCCCGCCGATGGGTTGCGCAACCCTTTGGTCGAGGCGCGGGCGGACGATACCGATCTGCGCCGCCTCGAAGAGGGGCGCCAGCTCGCACGCCACATCGCCACGCTTGTCGGGCGCATGCAGGTGAGCGAGTCGACCGGCACCGCCACGATCACGCGCCCGGCACGCTACGGCGACGTGTTGATCCTGGCGCGTCGCAAGAAGGTGTTTGTCGAAATCGAGGCCGCCTTGCGTGAGGCCGGCATGCCGTTTGTGACCGCGCGCGGCGGCGGCCTGCTCGATACGCTCGAGGCCCAAGACCTGGTGGCCCTGCTCGGCTTCATTGCCAGCCCGCGCGACGACCTGAAGCTGGCGCATGCCCTCAAAAGCCCCGTGTTCGGCGCGACGGATGAAGACCTGATGGTGCTCGCGGGCGCTG
>CANGUJ010000322.1 GCA_947456845.1 Burkholderiales bacterium
TGGCTTAGCAAAAGGCAAAAAGCAGCATGACAAAAGAGCTAGTGAAAAAGACAGAGAGTGGCAACGGGAACAACAACGCATGATTAGAGGCAGAGTGTAGATGACAATGCGTCAAAACTTTATTGGAGTGTTAGTTGATATTACTAATAAAGCCAATATATCTAATGATTACTAGTGCATTCATTTTTGATAAGTGGGGTGGCTGATGGGGCTCGAACCCACGACAACCGGAATCACAATCCGGGACTCTACCGCTGAGCTACAGCCACCACCGCGACGACGTGGCGTAAATCCGCGTCACCGTGAAAACTCTGGCCTGCCCGGCGGGACTCGAACCCACAACCCCCGGCTTAGAAGGCCGGTGCTCTATCCGGTTGAGCTACGGGCAGAGTCGTTGCCGCCAAGGCTGGCTTGGGACCAACCGTACTGCTAATTGCACCTACCGCTTGCACCTACCGCTTGTACCTACCACTTACACATACCGCGAATCGTACGCCTGATCTCGCGCCGGAGATATCAGGCCCATTGAGCCGATCACAGCAAATCTGGTCGGGGTGGAGAGATTCGAACTCCCGACATCCTGGTCCCAAACCAGGCGCGCTACCAGGCTACGCTACACCCCGAAAACGTGAATTATAGCCCGCAGCGCCCCTCTTTCACAACGCGTTTCGGATTACTCCGCAGGCGTCGGCGCAGGCGCGGGCGCCGCCTCGGCCATCGCCGCCTTCATCGACAGGCGCAGGCGGCCCTTGTCATCGGCCTCGAGTACCTTGACCTTGATGATCTGGCCCTCCTTGAGGTAGTCCGCCACCGCGTTGACACGTTCGTTGGCAATCTGCGAGATATGCAACAGGCCGTCCTTGCCCGGCAGCACCTGGACGATCGCGCCGAAGTCGAGCAGGCGCAACACCGGGCCTTCGTAGATCTTCCCGACCTCGACCTCGGCGGTGATCTGCGCGATGCGCTCCTGCGCGGCGCGTCCGGCTTCCGCCGAAACGCTGGCGATGGTCACCGACCCGTCGTCCTGGATGTCGATG
The DNA here is from genome assembly GCA_947456845.1 of Burkholderiales bacterium. Classification (GTDB taxonomy): domain Bacteria; phylum Pseudomonadota; class Gammaproteobacteria; order Burkholderiales; family JAEUOS01; genus JAEUOS01. The sequence continues at coordinate 1,038 of CANGUJ010000322.1, forward strand.
GTGGCGCCGGTCTCCTCGCACAGGGCACGGATGACCGCGCCGCCCTTGCCGATGACGTCGCGGATCTTCTCCGGATTGATCTTCATGGTGATCATGCGCGGCGCGAAATCGGACAGCTGCGTGTTGGCCCCGCCCATGGCCTGCTTCATTTGCGCCAGGATGTGCAGACGCGCTTCGAGCGCCTGGTCGAGGGCGACCTTCATGATTTCCTTGGTGATGCCCTGGATCTTGATGTCCATCTGCAGCGCGGTGACTCCCGTCTCGCTGCCGGCCACCTTGAAGTCCATGTCGCCTAGGTGGTCCTCGTCACCCAGAATGTCGGTCAGGACGGCAAACTTGTTGCCCTCCTTGATCAGGCCCATGGCGATGCCGGCGACATGCGCCTTGAGCGGCACGCCTGCGTCAAGCAGCGAAAGGCAGCCGCCGCATACGGAGGCCATCGATGACGAGCCATTGGACTCGGTGATCTCGGACACCACGCGCATGGTGTAGGCAAAATCCTCATGCTTGGGCAGGACAGCCAGGAGTGCGCGCTTGGCCAGCCGGCCGTGGCCGATTTCGCGGCGCTTGGGCGTGCCCACCCGGCCGGTTTCGCCGGTGGCGTACGGTGGCATGTTGTAGTGGAGCATGAAGCGATCGGTGTATTCGCCCATCAGCGCATCGATGCGCTGTTCGTCACGGGCCGTGCCGAGCGTCGCCACGACCATGGCCTGGGTTTCACCGCGGGTGAATAACGCCGAACCGTGCGCGCGCGGCAGTACCGAGGTGCGGATCGCGATCGGACGGACGGTGCGGGTGTCGCGCCCGTCGATGCGCGGCTCGCCCTCGAGGATCTGCGAGCGCACGATCTTCGATTCCAGGTTGAAGCAGATGTCCTTGACGGTCTGGCTGCTCGGGCCCTCGGGTTCGCCCACCTTGAGTTCGGCGAACAGCTCCTTCCAGATCGCGTCGATGGTTTGCGAACGCGCCTGCTTCTGCTTGATCTGGAACGCGTCGCGCAGCTTGGCCTCGGAGAACCCGGCGATCCGCGCCACCAGGGCCTCGTCCTTGGGGGCCGGTTTCCAGTCCCATTCGGGCTTGCCGGCCTCGACGACCAGTTCGTTGATCGCCTTGATCGCCGCCTGCATCTGCTCGTGTCCGAACACCACCGCACCCAGCATGGTTTCCTCGTTGAGCTGGTCTGCCTCCGACTCGACCATCAGCACGGCCTGCTCGGTGCCGGCGACCACCAGGTCGAGGCGGCTGTTGACGAGCTGGGACTTGGTCGGGTTGAGGACATACTGGCCGTCGATGTAGCCGACGCGGGCCGCGCCGATCGGTCCGTTGAACGGCAGGCCGGCGATGGCCAGCGCGGCCGAAGAGCCCAGCAGCGCGGCGATGTCGGGATCGACTTCCGGGTTGCACGACATGACCGTGCAGACCACCTGGACCTCGTTGTAGAAGCCGTCGGGAAACAGCGGGCGGATGGGCCGATCGATCAGGCGCGAGGTCAGCGTCTCCTTTTCCGACGGCTTGCCTTCGCGCTTGAAGAATCCTCCGGGGATCTTGCCGGCCGCATAGGTTTTCTCGATGTAATCGACGGTCAGCGGGAAGAAGTCCTGGCCGGGCTTGGCGCTCTTGGCGGCCGTCACGGCCGCAAGGACGACCGTGTCGTCGATGGTGACCATCACCGCGCCGGAAGCCTGGCGGGCGATCTCGCCGGTTTCCAGGGTGACGGTATGGGCACCGTATTGGAACGATTTCTTGTGGATGTTGAACAAGGCTTTATCCTCGATGCATTGATTCGGACCACCGGATCAATCCGCTGATGCGCCGCACGCGCCGCATCAGCGGATTGCCTGATTTCCCCTCGTCAGGAGGGACGCAAGAACCGGCCGGCCGGATCGGGTTGACTGGAGAGAGACTTAAAGAACGGCTGCGGGCGGGCGCGCCGGCAGCCGTTCGACGGCGCGGTTACTTGCGCAGCCCGAGCTTTTCGATCAGGGCGCGGTAGCTGTCCTGATTGCGCCCCTTGAGATAGTCAAGAAGCTTGCGGCGCTTGCTCACCATCTTGAGCAGGCCGCGGCGCGAATGATGATCCTTCGTGTGCGCCTTGAAATGGTCGGTCAGGCCATTGATGCGCGCCGTGAGAAGCGCGACTTGGACTTCGGGGGAGCCGGTGTCGCCTTGCGCGCGTTGATGCGCGGCGACCACCTCGGCCTTGTTTACACTGGCAGCGGTCATGAGATCCTCGTGGATGTGATGGGCGTCATCCCAGAACATCGGGCGAAACGTCATATCCAGCTAGACGGGCCGAGGGTCGATGAACCGAGAAAACCCGCTGAGTATAGCAAACTGCACGGCGATTCATGAGGTGCGGCCGCAAGCCGGCCGGCCGGCGCTGCCCGTGTTGCGCGGGGGCCCGCTAGGATTTTCCCGAGGAAATATGCAACACTTCTGGTCCGCCGCCCGCGGGCAGCCACGCATGCCGGCCATGCGGCAGCACCGACGCCCGTTTGCGCGGCGAAAAACCTGGCATCTCAGGCAGCGTTCGCGCCCCTGCCGGTGTGCTCTGCTGTCGTGCATCGTACTCCACCGTACTCCCGATACCGGCCTTACTTACGGGCACGTCGCCGCGCGGTGTTCCACCGGCAAGCTCTTGAGGACTCGACGATTGCGCTTATCCCCGCCCCTCGCAAGCTGGCGTTGCCTCCGGACACGCGGTGCGTTAGCCTGGGCGGCCGCGACGCTCGCGCGCGGCACCCGCGCGCAGGATTGTCCGTCCAGACCGGTGGCCGTCGTGGTGGCCTACGCACCCGGCGGAATAGGCGACATCTTTGCGCGCGCGGTGCTCGAGCGCATATCCGCCGCGCCCGGGCAGACCGTCGTTGCCGACAACAAGCCGGGAGCCAGCGGCGCCATCATCCAGGCTAGCAGTGCCGATGAATTAGCCGGCTGCGTCAAGCGCGAGGCAGCCAGGTACTCGCAGGTTGTCAAGCAAATCGGCATCACCGCCGAATAGGAAACGCATGCGACTCATCGCCCTACCGGGGGACGGCATCGGCCCCGAAATCACCGCGGCCACCCTGGTGGTGCTCGACGCCGCCTCGCGCCGCTTCGATCTCGGCCTGTCCGTCGAACATGACATCGCGGGTCTCGAAAGCCTCGCCAGCCGCGGCACCACGGTCAGCGCGGAGCTGCTGCAGAAGGTGCGCGCCGCCGACGGGCTGCTGCTCGGGCCGATGTCCACCGCCGTGCTCAAGGACGAATCCAGGGGCGAGATCAATCCGTCCATGTTCTTTCGCAAGAACCTCGACCTGTTCGCCAACATCCGGCCGGCGCGCACCTTCGACGGCGTGCCCAACAAGGTCGGCCCGTTCGACCTGGTGGTGGTGCGCGAAAACACCGAGGGCTTCTATGCGGACCGCAACATGGAGTCCGGCGGCAGCGAGATGCTGGTCACCCCCGATGTGGTGATCTCCCTGCGCCGCATCACCCGCCTTTGCTGCGAGCGGATCGCCAGGGCGGCGTTCGAACTGGCCGTGCGGCGCCGCCGGCGCGTGACCATCGTCCACAAGGCGAACGTTCTGAAGATCGCCGACGGCATGTTCATCGACGTGTGCCGTGATGTCGGCCGCGACTATCCGGATGTCGCCATCGACGAGCAGATCGTCGACGCCATGATGGCGCATGTGGTGCGCGCGCCCTCGCGCTTCGATGTGATCGTCACGACCAACATGTTCGGCGACATCCTGTCCGACCTGACCGCGGAGCTGTCCGGCAGCATCGGCCTGGGTGGCTCGGTCAATGCCGGCCACAACCACGCGATGGCGCAGGCGGCGCACGGCTCGGCGCCGGACATCGCCGGGCGGGATGTCGCCAATCCGGTGTCGCTGATCCTGTCCGCGGGGCTGTTGCTCGATTGGCACGCCCGGCGCCGCGATCTTGCCCGCTTCAA
>CANGUJ010000323.1 GCA_947456845.1 Burkholderiales bacterium
CGCCGGGCCGCCGCCGCGTGCGGCCATCGAACAAGTCAAGAACCGCAAGGAACGCGCATGATCCAGATCGGCGAAACCGCCATTCGTGTCAAGACCATCAGCGCCGAGGATGTCAGCACCTTCGCCAACCTGGTCGAGGACTTCAATCCGCTGCACCATGATGCCGAATATGCCGCCGCCACGCGTTTCGGCGGCATCATCGCCTCCGGCCCGCATTACCTCTCGCTGCTCATGGGCGTGCTGGCCAGCCACTACACCGCGCACGGGCCGCAGGTCGGCATCGACTTCCAGGTGCGCTTCGCCAGGCCGGTGCGCCCCGGCGATACAATCGAACTCAAGTGGGTGGTCACCCATATCGAGCCCAAGTCCAGGGGATCCATCGTCACCCTCGACGGCTCCATCACCAACCAGCACGGCGAGACGGTGCTCACCTCGGTTGGCAAGATCATGACTTTCAACGCGTAGAAAGGTAGCACCATGTCCGATCCCATCGTCATCGTTTCCGTGGCGCGCACCCCGGTGGGCGCCATGCAGGGCGAACTCTCCGGCTTCGCCGCGCACCAGCTGGGCAGCCATGCCATCAAGGCGGCGGTCGAACGCGCCTGCCTCAAGCCCGAGCAGGTCCAGGAGGTCATCATGGGCTGCGTGCTGCCGGCCGGCCAGGGCCAGGCCCCGGCCCGCCAGGCCACCCTCGGCGCCGGCCTGCCCAAGTCCTCCGGCGCGACCACCATCAACAAGGTGTGCGGCTCGGGCATGAAGGCGGCCATGTTCGCGCACGACCTGCTGACCGCCGGCAGCGCCGAGATCATCGTCGCCGGCGGCATGGAATCCATGAGCAACGCGCCCTACATGATGCTGAAGGGCCGCGGCGGCTACCGTTACGGGCACGGCACCCTGTTCGACCACATGGCGCTGGACGGCCTGGAGGACGCCTACGAGAAAACGCCCAACGGCGGCGGCAAGTCGATGGGCCAGTTCGCCGAGGACTGCGCCGGCAAGTACGCCTTCACCCGCGCGGAGCAGGACGCCTACGCCATCGAGTCCACCACGCGCGCGATTGCCGCCAACAACGACGGCAGCTTCAAGTGGGAGGTCGCGCCCATCACCGTGGCCGGCCGCAAGGGCGACGTGGTCATCGACAAGGACGAGCAGCCCTTCAAGGCCAATGTCGACAAGGTGCCGACCCTCAAGCCCGCCTTCCGCAAGGACGGCACCGTGACCGCCGCGACCTCGTCCTCGATCTCCGACGGCGCCGCCGCCATGGTGATGATGCGCGCCTCCACCGCCGCCCGCCTGGGGCTGGTGCCGGTGGCCAGGCTGGTGGCGCACGCCACCCATTCGCAGGAACCGCAGTGGTTCACCACCGCGCCGGTGGGCGCGATCGAGAAGCTCTACGCCAAGACCGGCTGGAACACCGGCAGCGTCGACCTGTTCGAGATCAACGAGGCCTTCGCCGTGGTGGCGATGGCGGCGATGAAGGAGCACGGCATCCCGCATGCCAAGGTGAACCTGCACGGCGGCGCCTGCGCCCTCGGGCACCCCATCGGCGCCTCCGGCGCGCGCCTGATCGTCACGCTGATCGGCGCGCTCAGGAAGACCGGCGGCAGGCGCGGCGTGGCGAGCCTGTGCATCGGCGGCGGCGAAGCCACCGCGGTGGGCGTCGAGTTGCTGTAGGCCGCCTGCCACGGCCATGAAACTCAACCTGGGTTGCGGGCTCAACCGCAAGGAGGGCTGGCACAACGTCGACAAGTACGGCGTCTGCCAGCCCGACGAGGTGGTCGACCTGGAGCGCTTTCCCTGGCCGTGGCCCGACGCGAGTGCCGGGGAGGTGCTGTTCAACCATTCCCTCGAGCACATGGGCCAGTCGGCCGATGTCTTCATCGGCATCATGCGCGAGCTGTGGCGGGTGTGCGCGCCGGGCGCGCTCATCCAGATCAACGTGCCGGACCCGCGCAACGACAATTTCATCGACGATCCCACCCATGTCAGGCCGGTGACCGAGGGCGTGCTGTCGCTGTTCAGCCAGAGCCTGAACCGGCTCTGGGCGAGCAAGCAGGCCGCCAACACGCCGCTGGGATTGATCCACGGCATCGATTTCGAGATCGAAAACCATCACCGCGACCTCGAGGAACCCTGGGCCAGCCTGCTCAAGGACGGCCGCATCGGCGAGGCGGAAGTCGAAGAGGCGGTGCGCCGCTACAACAACGTGATTCGCGCGCACCGCTTCCTGCTGGTGGCCATCAAGTAGGTCGAGACGAAGGAAAACCCATGCTGCTGTCCTCCGATCATGAGCAGATCCGCGATGCGGTGCGCGCCTACGTGGCGGCCGAAGTGGCGCCGGGCGCCGCGCAGCGCGACCGCGACGCCGCCTTTCCCGCCGCCGCGCTCAAGGGCCTGGCGGGCCTGGGCCTGTACGGTGTGTTCGTTCCCGAGGAATTCGGCGGCGCCGGGCTCGACTACACGGCCCTCGCGCTCGCGCTCGAAGAGGTCGCCGCCGGCGATGCCGCCGCTTCCACCGTGCTGTCGGTCAACAATTGCCCGGTGTGCAACATCCTGCTCACCTACGGTACGCCGGCGCAGAAGCGGGACTGGCTCGTGCCGCTGGCGCAGGGCCGCATGCTGGGCGCCTTCGCGCTCACCGAACCGCATGCCGGCTCGGATGCCTCCGCCCTCAAGACCGTGGCGCGCCGGGACGGCGACGACTACGTCATCGACGGCGCCAAGCAGTTCATCACCTCGGGCAAGAATGGCGATGTGACCATCGTCTTCGCCGTCACCGACCGCGCGGCGGGCAAGCGCGGCATCAGCGCCTTTCTGGTACCCACCCGCACGCCGGGCTACTCGGTGCCGCGCGTGGAAGACAAGCTCGGCCAGCGCGCCTCGGACACCGCGCAGGTGCTGCTGGAGAATTGCCGCGTGCCGGCCGGGAACATGATCGGCGAACCCGGCGAGGGCTACCGCATCGCGCTTTCCTCGCTGGAAGGCGGGCGCATCGGCATCGGCGCCCAGGCGGTGGGCATGGCGCGCGCGGCCTGCGAGGCGGCGCTGCGTTACGCCAACGAGCGCGAGGCCTTCGGCCAGACTTTGTTCAATCACCAGGCGGTGCAGTTCCGCCTGGCCGACATGGCCACGCAAGTGGAAGTGGCGCGGCAGATGGTGTTGCATGCCGCAGCCTTGAAGGACGCCGGCCGTCCCTGCCTGAAGGAGGCGGCGATGGCCAAGCTGTTCGCCTCCGAGATGGCCGAGCGCGTGTGTTCAGACGCCATCCAGATCCACGGCGGCTACGGCTACGTCGGCGATTTCCCGGTCGAGCGCATCTACCGCGACGTGCGGGTCACTCAGATCTACGAGGGTACCTCGGACATCCAGCGCATGCTGATCGCGCGGGCGCTGGCGGCGTGAGGTGCTGCTTTGCCTCGATGCAGGCCTGTTTCCTTGAGGCGCGGGCAGCTCCGCTGACGCGCCCGGGCTTGCCCGCGGGTCGGGCAATCATTCCTGGCCGGCACCTCTCCGGGCCTGGCGGATAGTCTGCCTTAGCGCCATCGGGTTGGACTGCGAAGCACCGACGGCCTCGAAGGCATCAATCGTGAACGCAAGCGTCGCTCGCGTCCCATCAGTGTTCCCACGCGTCGCCCCTGGCTGCGCCGTGTTTCCCCACCGCCTGCAGAGTCCGACGCGCAATGGCTCGAAGGCGATGACGACCTCAAAATGAAGCTGCGCCGATCCGTCCCCGCTTCTTCCACTCGATGCAACCATCTTTTGCGAGATCGTGCAAAAGGAGTTGCGCGACCCGGTGGACTACAATGCGTGGTGCGTCCCCGACGTTCATCGGGCATCAACCAAAGGCGATCCTTTACGTTCTAACGGTTGCGTTGCAGGTACGGCAAATGAGACTTCAATTGCGTGACAGCCTCATAGCGACCCTCTCTTGCCTGTGCACCCAGGGAAAGAGATCAGAAGACCGTCCGGACCTTCGGCGTATCGGCGATCAGCCCCCCCTGGTGCGCGCGAAGCCGTGCGGCTTACCCCGCGACTTCCGCCGGCCGGCGCGAGCCCAAGGCGCGCCGGCGCGAAGATCTCTTCACCGGGCCCGTCAGAGCGCCGCGCGGAAACGGCGTGAGCGTGCCCGCCGTCGGCAATCCTGCGCGTTCGGAGGCGATGCGTAAATGCCGCCGCCGCGTGTTGTAGTCAATCCGAAGGCAGCGGACCTCGGGGCCTCCAACGGGAACGACGCGGACCCGCGGTCGCCCACGCGACCGGCGAGCGACCGTCTTTTTGCGCGCCTCGACGAACTTGTTGCGCACCGGGTTGTCTGGTGCGCCAGTCCGGCAGGCTCGGGCAAGACCTCGCTGGTCGAGGATTGGCTCATGGCGCGCCGGCATCATGCGGTCTGGTTCGTGGCGGAACCCGACGATTGCGATCCGGCGACTTTCTTGTCGCGCGCGGCGCAGACGATCGAGGCCGGCTTCGGCACGATACCCGAGGCGCAGCAGGCGGCTGCGGCTGCGCCGAACTGGCATCGCTTCTCACGCGCATTGTTCCGGTCCATGGCGTCGGCCCTGCGCAGCGCGGATTCGGCGGGCCTGGAAATTCTGGTGCTGGATGGTTTTGAGGTCCTGTCGGGTTCACCGGTGCCTGAAATCCTTGCAGCGGGCATTGCGGATCTGCCCGCCGCCACCAAGCTCGTTGTCCTGTCGCACGAGCCGCCTCATCCAGCCTTTGCGCGCCTCGAAGCGCGGGGGGCTGTGGGCGTCATCGGCTGGAGCGAAATGCGCCTGAACCACGCCGAAGCACTGGCGGTTGCCGAGGCCGCCGGCCTGGCGGACAGGGAGCTCGCCCAGCATGTGGTCGAGCAGGCCGATGGCTGGGTGGCCGGGCTGGTCTTGCTGGCGGGACGATTGCGCAGCGTCGGAGCCGAAGCCATCGAACAGGCCGGCGCGGGCGTCTTCAGCG
>CANGUJ010000324.1 GCA_947456845.1 Burkholderiales bacterium
AGCACCACCATGCGCGACGGCGGCACAACGGCCTTGTGCGCCAGGTTGATGAGTTGGTCGTCATCATGCGCCGCGATGAAGCTGACCTGCGCACGCTTCCTGGCGATCTGGCGCAGGCGTTGCGCCAGCAGGGGCTGGTCCTTGCGCAGGAACGCGCCCACCACCAGCACACGGTCTAGCTGGCTGACCTCGGCAATCTTCATGCCGAGCCAGGCAATGCCCGCCGCCTTGCCGTCGGCCGAGAAATCGGCGTGGCGCAGCCGGCTGTCCACGTTGCCGCTGCCGAGGCCGCGCGCCAGCTTCTGGGCCAGGAAGGCCTCCTCGACGGTGGCATGCGGCGCGACCAGGGTACCGATCGATGCGCCGCCGTGCCGCGATGCCACGTCCCTCAGGCCGCGCGCGACAAAATCGAGCGCCGTCTCCCAATCGACTTCGGTCCAGACGCCGCCTTGCTTGATCATCGGCACGGTTAGCCGCTGTTCCGAATTCAAGCCCTCGTACGAGAAGCGGTCCTTGTCGGAAATCCAGCATTCGTTGATGTCATCGTTTTCGAGCGGGACGACGCGCATCACCCTGTCGGCCTTGACCTGCACGACCAGGTTCGCGCCCAGGGAATCATGCGGGCTCACGCTGCGCCGGCGCGACAGCTCCCAGGTGCGGGCCGAATAGCGGAACGGCTTGCTGGTCAGCGCGCCCACCGGACAGATGTCGATCATGTTCCCGGACAGTTCCGAATCCACCGTCTTGCCGACGAAGGACGTGATCTCCGAATGCTCGCCGCGCCCGAGCATGCCGAGTTCCATGACGCCCGCGATCTCCTGGCCGAAGCGGACGCAGCGCGTGCAATGGATGCAGCGGCTCATCTCTTCCATCGAAACCAGCGGACCCACATTCTTGTGGAACACCACGCGCTTTTCTTCCTGGTAGCGCGAGGCGGAGCCGCCGTAGCCGACCGCGAGATCCTGCAACTGGCACTCGCCGCCCTGGTCGCAGATCGGGCAGTCGAGCGGGTGGTTGATCAGCAGAAACTCCATCACGCCGGCCTGGGCCTTGCGGGCCTGCTCGGAGGCGGTGAACACCTTCATGCCCTGCGTGACCGGCGTGGCGCATGCAGGCAGCGGCTTGGGGGCCTTCTCGACCTGCACCAGGCACATGCGGCAGTTCGCGGCGATGGACAGTTTCTTGTGGTAGCAGAAATGCGGGATGTACGTGCCGAGCTTGTTGGCGGCGTCCATCACCATGCTGCCTTCCAGCACTTCCACCTTCTGACCGTCGATTTCGAGTTCAACCATGGATTCGGAGTCCTGTGCCCGGCCTAGACGTACGCCGGCACGAGGCAGCGCTTGTGCTCGATGTGATAAGCGAATTCGTCGCGGTAATTCTTGATGAAGGCACGCACCGGCATGGCCGCGGCGTCGCCAAGCGCGCAGATGGTGCGCCCCTGGATGTTGTCGGCCACCGAATTGAGCATGTCCAGGTCGTCCGGGCGCCCCTGCCCGTGCTCGATGCGATGAACCATGCGGTACAGCCAGCCGGTGCCCTCGCGGCACGGTGTGCACTGACCGCACGACTCCTCATAATAGAAATAGGACAGGCGCAGCAGCGATTTCACCATGCAGCGGGTTTCGTCCATCACGATCACCGCACCCGAGCCGAGCATCGAGCCGGCCTTGGCGATAGAGTCATAGTCCATGTCGGTGGCCATCATGACCTCCCCGGTCAGCACCGGCATGGACGAACCGCCCGGGATCACTGCCTTGATCTTCTTGCCGCCGCGCATGCCGCCGGCCAGCTCGAGCAGCTTGGCGAACGGCGTCCCCAGCGGTATCTCGTAGTTGCCCGGTTTTTCCACATCGCCTGAAATGGAGAATATCTTGGTGCCGCCGTTGTTGGGCTTGCCCAGTTCGAGGAACTTCTCCCCGCCGTTGCGGATGATCCACGGCACGGCGGCGAAGGTCTCGGTGTTGTTGATGGTCGTCGGCTTGCCGTAGAGCCCGAAGCTGGCCGGGAACGGCGGCTTGAAGCGCGGCTGGCCCTTCTTGCCTTCCAGCGACTCGAGCAGCGCGGTCTCTTCGCCGCAGATGTAGGCGCCGTAGCCGTGGTGGGCATGCAGTTGGAAGGAGAAATCCGTACCGAGAATCTTCTGCCCGAGGTATCCGGCCGCGCGCGCTTCCTCGAGGGCCTGCTCGAACCGCTCGTACGCCTCCCAGATTTCGCCGTGGATGTAGTTGTAGCCCACCGGCACGCCCATCGCATAACCGGCGATGATCATGCCTTCGATCAGGATATGCGGGTTGTAGCGGATGATGTCGCGGTCCTTGAAGGTGCCGGGTTCGCCCTCGTCGGAATTGCACACGACATACTTGGCGCCGGGGAAACCGCGCGGCATGAAGCTCCACTTCAGGCCGGTGGGAAAGCCGGCTCCGCCGCGGCCGCGCAGGGCCGACTTCTTGAGTTCGGCCACCACGTCTTCCGGCTTGATTCCCGCCGAAAGTATCTTCCTGAGGGCCTCGTATCCACCGCGCTTTTCATAATCAGCGAGGCGCCAGTTGTCGCCGTCGAGCCCTGCGAGGATCAGCGGGTTGATGTGGCGTCCGTGGAGGCAGGTCACTTCAGTTCCTCCAGAAGTTCATCGATGCGCTCGTTGGACATGAAACTGCACATGCGCTTGTTGTTCACCAGCAGCACCGGCGCGTCGCCGCAGGCGCCCATGCACTCGCCTTCCATCAGTGTGATGCGCCCGTCGGCCGTGGTCTCGCGGAAACCGATGCCAAGCTTGGACTTGATGTACCCGGCGGCCCGCTCGCCCCCTGAAAGGGCGCAGGGAAGGTTGGTGCACACCGTGAGCTTGTACCGGCCCAGCGGCTTCAGGTTGTACATGTTGTAGAAGGTCGCCACCTCCTGCACCGCCACCGCGGGCATGCCGAGATAATCGGCCACGGCCTGCATGGTCTCGGGCGCGAGCCAGCCCTTCTCGTCCTGCGCGATGGCCAGGGCCGACATCACGGCGGATTGCTTCTGGTCGGCCGGATACTTGGCCAACTCGCGGTCGATCTTCTTGAATGCTTCCGGGCTGAGCATGGAATGTCTGGGCCTATCGGTCGATCTCGCCGAACACGATGTCCTGGGTGCCGATGATGGTCACCACGTCGGCCAGCATGTGGCCGCGCGACATTTCATCCAGGCCTTGCAGGTGCGCAAAGCCGGGTGCGCGGATCTTGAGTCGGTAGGGTTTGTTGGCGCCGTCTGACACGAGGTAGATGCCGAACTCGCCCTTGGGGTGTTCGACGGCGGAATACGCCTCGCCGGCCGGCACATGGAATCCCTCGGTGAAGAGCTTGAAATGGTGGATCAACTCTTCCATGTTGGTCTTCATCGCCACGCGCGAGGGCGGCGCGACCTTGTGGTTGTCGGTCATCACAGGTCCCGGATTGTTGCGCAGCCACTCCACGCACTGCCGGATAATCTTGTTGGACTCGCGGAACTCCTGCACGCGCACGAGGTAGCGGTCGTAGCAGTCGCCGTTGGTGCCTACTGGGATATCGAAGTCGAGCAGGTCGTAGACCTCGTAGGGCTGCTTCTTGCGCAGGTCCCAGGCAATCCCGGAACCGCGCAGCATCGGGCCGGTGAAGCCCATGGCGAGCGCCCGCTCGGGAGAGACGATGCCGACGTCGACCAGGCGCTGCTTCCAGATGCGGTTGTCGGTCAGCAGCGTTTCGTACTCGTCGACATAGCGCGGGAACCGGTTCGTGAAATCCTCGATGAAGTCGAGCATGGAGCCGCTGCGATTCTCGTTGAGCGCGGCCATGGTCTTGGCGTTGCGGAACTTCGACGCCTGGTATTGCGGCATCGCGTCGGGCAGATCGCGATACACGCCGCCCGGCCGGTAGTAGGCCGCATGCATGCGCGCGCCGGACACCGCCTCGTAGCAATCCATGAGGTCTTCGCGCTCGCGGAAGGCGTAGAGAAACACCGTCATGGCGCCTACGTCGAGCGCGTGCGCCCCGAGCCACAACAAATGGTTGAGGATGCGCGTGATCTCGTCGAACATCACGCGGATGTACTGGGCGCGCGGCGGCACTTCGACGCCGAGCAGCTTTTCGATCGCCATCACATAGGCGTGCTCGTTGACCATCATCGACACGTAGTCGAGCCGATCCATGTACGGCACGGACTGGATGAACGTCTTCTGCTCGGCCAGCTTTTCAGTGGCCCGATGCAGCAGGCCGATATGCGGATCGGCCCGCTGGACGACCTCGCCGTCGAGTTCGAGCACCAGGCGCAGAACCCCGTGCGCCGCGGGATGCTGCGGGCCGAAGTTGAGGGTGTAGTTCTTGATTTCGGCCATCGTTATTTCTTGAGTCCCGCGTACTTTTCTTCGCGGATGATGCGTGGCGTGATTTCGCGCGGTTCGATGGAAACCGGCTGGTAAATCACCCGGCGCTGCTCAGGGTCGTAGCGCATTTCGACATGACCGGAGACCGGGAAGTCCTTGCGGAACGGATGGCCGATGAAGCCGTAGTCGGTCAGGATGCGGCGCAGGTCGCTGTGCCCCTCGAAGATGATTCCGAACAGGTCGAAGGCCTCGCGCTCGTACCAGCCGGCCGAGGGCCAGACGCTGCAGAGGGATGCGATGACCGGGAAGTCATCATCCGGGCAGAACGCGCGCACGCGCAGGCGCCAGTTATGGCTGATCGACAGCAGATGGGTGACCACGGCAAAACGCGGGCCATCCCAGGCACCGTCGCCGTAAGTCGAATAATCCATGCCGCATACGTCAAGGCATTCGGCGAATGCCAGAGAGGGGTCGTCGCGCAGGATCACCGCGGCCTCGAGGTAGGCGGCCGGCCTGACCACCAGCGTGACCTCGTCGAGGGCGGTGGAAACGGAAACGATGCGGTCTCCGAGCGCAGCCTGGAGATTCGATTCGAGCGTGGAGAGCCGGGTCATG
>CANGUJ010000325.1 GCA_947456845.1 Burkholderiales bacterium
CGCGGCACGCAACACCTTTGTGGATGAGAACGGCATGGTGCAGCCGGCGCCGGCGCCGCGTTTCTCTCGCACACCCGGTGCCATCAGCGGTGGCGCGCCGGAGCGCGGCGAGCGTGGCCGGGAAGCGCTGGCCGATTGGGGGTTTGACGCTCAGCAGATAGCGATACTTGAGAAACATGGACTGGGGTGCGATTGAATGAAAGTCCCGCAGCATGCGTTTCGTCAATGGCAAGACTCGGCACTGCAAGCACCTTGAGTATTGTTTGGACAATTGAACTATGGAAAAGGGCCTGGGCGCCTAGCGCATTCGCGCCCTTCAGGATTCACCGCAATCCTTCCTGACGAAAGCAATCTCGCATACGAAGCGCGATTTTGTGTAGATTTATGTGTAAGGAGTCACACATGGCGACGAACCTCGCAATCGACCCCGCCCTCCTGGATCAAGCGCTCGCATTGAGCGGGGAACGTACCAAGAAAGCCGCCGTCACCATGGCCTTGCAGGAATTCATCGCGCGGCGTGAGCAGCGCCGGGTTCTTGAACTCATGGGCAAGCTCGACTGGGACGACACCTACGACTACAAGGTGGAGCGCTCGCGCTGCGGGGCGATGCGCCGGTCACGGGCCCTGAGGTACGCGCGCTCGTCGATGCATTGTCCGGAACGGAAATGATCGTCACCACCGGCCTCATCATCCAGGAACTCTTGCAGGGATTTGCCGGCGCCAAGGCAAGCGCCGCGATCATCGAACGCTTCAGCACGCTTGCGCTCTTGCAGCCGGATCGCGACGACCATATCGCGGCCGCCGGGTTGCGAAACCAGTGCAGGCACGCCGGCGTTCAACTGGGCGCCGTGGATGCCCTGATCGCGCAGATTTGCATACGCAACGATCTCACGCTTCTCTCCTCGGACCGGGACTTCATCTTCGCGGCACGCCATTGCCCGCTCAAGGTCTGGTCGGAAAAGCCACGGGTTCGCCGACATTGATTCACCGCATCGATACCGTCTCCCATCATCGTTCCGAGGAACACACACCATGCCCAAAGGCTACTGGATCGCCCGCATCGACGTAGACGACCTCGACAAGTACAAGGCCTACGTGGCCGCCAACGCCGAACCGCTGAAAAAACATGGGGCGGCCTTCCTGGTCCGCTCCGGCCGCTTCGAAAACCCCGAAGGGACCAGCCGCACGCGCAACGTCGTGATCGAGTTTCCGTCGTACGAGGCGGCGCTGGCCTGCTACCGGTCGCCCGAATACCAGGCCGCCATCAAGTTGCGCACGCCGGTTTCGACCGGCGATGTGGTGATCGTCGAAGGCTACGACGGGCCGCAGCCGAGTTGACCACCGCGGATTACGCGACCCTGGCGACGCTTGCGCTGATCGCCTTTGGCGGTTCATTCGTTTTTGGCGTCACCGGGTTCGGTTCGGCGCTCCTGACCATTCCGCTGGCCACCCACCTGGTGCCCCTTCCGTTCGCACTGGCCATGTTTTCGCTGCTCGACCTCGCCAACGCGTTTCGCGTCGGCACCGAAAATCGCAAGGCGGCGGTGCGCGCCGAATGGCGGCGCCTCTTGCCGACCATCGCGGCCGGCACGGTGGTCGGCATGACGCTTCTGATCAACCTGCCGCGGGCGGCGGCCATGGTGGCACTCGGCAGCTTCGTCCTGATCGTGGCCTGGCTCAACCTGACGCGCGGCGCAGCGGTGGGCATGATCAGCCAGCGCTGGGCGCTGGTCGCGGGCGCGACGGGCGGCATCACGGGCACCCTGTTCGGCGCCGGCGGGCCGCCCTATGCGATGTACCTGTCGCGGCGCGGCCTGGCGCCGGCGCAGTTGCGCGCCACCATGGGCATGTGCTCGATCTTCAGCATCAGCCTGCGCGTCATCGCCTTCCTGATCGGCGGCCTGCTGATGTCCCTCAAGCCATGGCTGTGGGCGCTGGCGGTGCTCCCGGCTTCGATGGCCGGCCTGTGGGTAGGCGGCAAGGCGTTCCGGGTGTTTTCCCGTGACATCCTTCTGCGTGTGATCGGCGCGATGCTGGTCGCCAGCGGGGTTTCGCTGATCGTGCGCGGGCTGGCCTGAAAACGCCGTACGCGCGGGCGGCACGCGCTAGCGCCCCCGCCGCATGAACTCCATGATCTCGCGCCCGAGCGCATCGTCGGCGGTGTTGAACTGGAACACCATCGAAAGATGATTGTGGCGCTCCATGCGGGTGAACCGCGGGCAGGCGCGGTCGCGCTCGCACAACGCCGCCAGCAGCAGGGCGCCCTGGGTGTCGAGATCGGGATTGTCGTACTCGGAGATCACGAGAAAGGTAGGGATCGCCGCGGCCGCTTTGACATGATTGACGGGCGAGCGCGCCGGATACTGCGCGGCATCGGTGCCGAAATAGGCCTGAAAGTTCTTCAGGTTCGGGTCGTTCGGATTCGGGTCGAAGTGGTAGCGCCCGCTCATGAGCACCATGCCGGCGATGCCGGTGCCTTCGGCCGGTTGCAGGCTCTTCAGGTAGGCGTAGGTGGCGACATGCGTCGCGCCGGCGGAGTGGCCTATCAGGAATATCCGGTTAGGGTCGCCACCAAAGCGCGCCGCGTTGGCGCGCAGCCACCTGACCAGCGCGCCCACATCCTCGGCCGCGCCGGGCCATTGCGTGGCGGGCGCCAGGCGATAGGTGGCGTTGACGCCCAGCATGCCCTGTCGCGCGAAGTAGGTGGCGACGTTGCCGTACACCTCGGGGCTGATGTCGCGTTCGCCGCGCACATAGGCGCCGCCGTGGATGAACACCGCCACCGGCACACCGGTCTTGCCTTCCGGCTGGTACATGTCGGCCTCGTGGCGCGCGTCCGGACCGTAGGCGAGGTCGCGCGAGACCCGGATGCCGGCCTTGGGCGCGTCGCGCAGGATCGGGGCATACACCTCCAGCGTCCTGGCGAGGTTGCCGAGAATGTCCTTGCCCCATACCGGCCCCACTTCGGCCAGGCGTGCCTGCACATGCGGCGGCATGTTGGACACTTGCGCGCTGGCCGTCCCGACAGCAAGCGCAGCGAAGGTGGTTGTCAGGATGGTCTTCAGCATGGCGCGGTGGTCGATTGGATTTGCCCGGATACAAGGGGTACGGAGGTCACTCCGCCTTGGCGCCGGAGACGCGGATCAGCCTGCCCTTGTACTCCAGGTCGGCGCGCACGAAGGCGGCGAACTCGTCGGGCGTGCTGCCCACACCGGTGTAGCCCTTGCCGGTGATTTCGCGCTCGCGGAACTCCGGTTCCGCCAGCACGGCGGCGATGTCGCGACGGATGCGCTCGACCAGCCCGCGCGGCGTGGCCGCCGGCGCGAACACGCCGAACCAGGGACGCGGGTCGGCATCCGCGAAGCCGGCTTCGCGCAGCGTCGGCACATCGGGATACAGGGCCAGGCGCTGGCTGCGCGCGATCGCCAGGGGCTTGAGCCGCCCGGCCTGGAAATGGCCGCGCGTGGTGGCCGCGCCGCCGAGGGTGAGCTGGACTTCGCCGGCGATAGCCGCGGTCAGGGCCGGCGCGATGCCCTTGTAGGGGATGTGCGCGATCTGCACGCCGGTCTGCGCCTTGAGCGCCTCGAACAGCAGGTGGGGCTGGCTGCCGCCGCCGTAGGAACCGTAGTTGAGCGCCCCCGGTTTGGCCTTTGCCAGCGCCACCAGTTCCTGCAGCGTATTGGCCGCGACCGACGGATGCGCCACCACCATCTGGTGCAGGTCGATCAGCTGCGTGACGGGCGCAAGATCCCTGATCGGATCGAACGGCATCTTCGGGTACAGGTGCGGATTGCTGGTGATCGACGAATCGCTGGTCAGAAGCAGGGTATAGCCATCCGCGGCGGCCCTGGCCACCGCCTCGCCGCCGATCATGGTGGCGGCACCGGCCTTGTTCTCGACAACCACCGGCTGGTTCCACACGCGCGCCAGGCGCTCGGCCAGCGGCCGCGCCATGCCGTCGACACCGCCGCCGGGCGGATAGGGCACCACGATGCGCACCGTGCGCACGGGAAACTCCTGTGCGGACACAGGCCAGAGGCAACACAGGGCAAGGGTTGCGGCGATCGCGCAGGCCAGCGATTTCAATTGCACTCTCCAGACAAGAAGCTAGGCGGCGCCATCATGCGCCGAAGTGGTCCCTCAACAAGCGCGCCGTCAGGGCCGGCGCCTCCAGCTTGGGCAGGTGGCCGATCCCCTCGGGCATCTCGATGCGGCAGCCGGGAATCGCCGCGGCGATGGCCTGCCCGACGGCGGGCGGGTTCACCTGGTCGCATGCGCCGGTGATCACCAGCGTGGGCGCGGCGATGCGCGCGGCGAACTCGCACACGTCGGTGCTGTCGCTGGCGCGCGCCGCCTGCATCAGCCCGCGCGCATGGGTGGCCATCAGCACATCCCGGGTGAGGCGCACCACCAGCGGGTCCGGATCGGGCCCGAGCAGCACCTGCCAGCGCTTCTCAGCCATGGCCACCGCGCCCTCGCCGGCGGCAGCATCGCGCATGGCAAGCCGCCGCGCGCGCTCGTGATCGGGTAGCCATTTCTGCCCGCGCGAGGCGCCCAGCAAGGCGAGGCGCCCGAGACGCGCCGGATGGCGCACAGCGAACGACGCGCCGACCATCGAACCGAAGGAACTGCCCGCCACATGGGCCGAAGCGATGCCCAGCGCATCCATCAGCGCGGCCAGGGCGTCCGCGTACTGCCAGTTGGTCGGCGCGGGACTCGCCAGGTTGTCGGACAGGTAATAGCCCGGCGCGTTCCAGGCCACCACCCGGTAGCGGTCCGACAGGGCCTCGAACATGTAGCGCCAGCCGCAGCAGTTCGAGCCGATACCGTGCAGCAGCAGCACCGCGTCGGGCCCCGCGCCGGCCTCCATGTAGCTCATGCGCGCGCCCTCCATGCCGGCGCCACGCGGGTCCACCGCCACCAGCCGCAGTTCCGGCAGTC
>CANGUJ010000326.1 GCA_947456845.1 Burkholderiales bacterium
GATCGTGCGGGCTATCCTGCCCCACAGGTCGATTTCCCAGCCGCTGGCGGCGAGCGATACCGAATCAATCGTCGTCGGCGCGGGCTGGTTGATGCCGGCGATCGGGTTGCGGGCGCGCGTGCCGGCCGCGCCCAGGTTGAACGCCGGGAAGTAGGCTGCCTGCGCGGCGTCGATCAGGGCGCGTGCCTGGGCATACTTGGCGGCGCTGTTCTTCAGGCTCTGGTTGCCGACTTCGACCTGCGCCGCCAGCTCATCGAGCGCAGGGTCGGAAAACAGGCGCCACCAGGCGCCACGCGGAAGATGGTCCGCGGGCGTGGCGGCCTTCCACACCACGCCGCCCGGCCCGGCCTCCCTGTAGTGGGCCGGCACCGCGATTTCGGGGCGTTGCTGGGGTACCGGCGCGGTGCACCCGGCGAGCGCGAAGGCCAGCATGCATGCGGCCCGCGGCAGGCCTGCGCCGGAAACACGGCCGCGCGGGGAACTGCGGAACATCCGATGGGTCATGGCGCGCTCGATATGGAAAGCCCGCCGGCAGGTCCCGCGCGCCGCCGGCGCGGCCGGATGCGCAACCGGTCAAGGGCGAGATACACCACCGGGGTCGTGTAGAGCGTCAGCAACTGGCTCAGCATCAGGCCGCCGACGATGGAGATCCCGAGGGGACGGCGCAGTTCGGCGCCGTCGCCGCTGCCCAGCGCAAGCGGCAAGGCTCCGAACAGCGCCGCCAGCGTGGTCATCATGATCGGGCGCAGGCGCAGGCGGCAGGCGCGATAGATCGCCTCCCTCGCGCCGAGGCCCTGCTCGCGCTCCAGGGACAGCGCCACATCGATCATCATGATGGCGTTTTTCTTGACGATGCCGATCAACAGGATCACGCCGATCATCGCAATGATCGAGAACTCGGTTCCGGTGATCAGCAGGGCGGCTATCGCCCCAACGCCCGCCGACGGCAGGGTCGAGAGGATGGTGATCGGATGCACCAGGCTTTCGTAGAGTATGCCGAGCACGATGTAGATCGTGACCAGGGCGGCAAGTATGAGGAGCGGCTGCGACTGCAGCGAATCCTGGAAGGCCCGCGCGCTGCCCTGGAAGCTGCCGCGCACCGAATTCGGCGCGCCGATACTCGCCATCATGCGCTCGATGGCGGCCGCCGCGTCCCCCAGCGTCGTATTGCCCGCCAGATTGAAAGAGACGGTCGATGCGGCGAACTGTCCCTGGTGGTTCACGCCCAGCGACGTATTGGACGGGGCGAAGCGGGCGACGGCCGGCAGCGGCACCAGCGCGCCGCCGGTACCCGGTACGTAGATGTCGTTGAGGGACTCCGGGCTTTGCCAGTACTGCGGCGCAACCTCCAGAATCACGCGGTACTGGTTCAGCGCCTGGTAGATGATCGACACCTGGCGCTGGCCGAAGGCGTCGTTGAGCACCGCGTCCACCCCGGCGGGCGACAGGCCCAGGCGTGCCATGGCGTCGCGGTTGAAGTCGATCGAGGTCTGCAAGCCCTTGTCCTGCAGGTCGGTGTTGACATCGGCCAGTTCCGGCAACGATGACAACCCGGCGCGCACGCGCGGCTCCCACTTGCGCAATTCCGCCAGGTCGTCCCCCTGCAGGGTGAACTGGTAGAGCGCGTTGCTGGTGCGCCCGCCTATGCGGATGTCCTGGACCGGCTGCAGGAACAGGGATGCGCCCGCCACCCTCGAGAGCTTGGGTCGCAGCCGCGCGATCACCTCCATCGATGACACGCCGCGCTCGTTCCGGGGCTTGAGGACGATGTACATGAAGCCGGAGTTGCGCTGCGCCCCGCCGGTGAAGGCGGTCACGTTCTGCACGGCCGGGTCGGCGCGAACGATATCGACGAACGCGGCCAGTTTGGGCCGCATGGCCTGGAAGGAACTGCTCTGGTCCGCCTGGATGCCGCCGATCATCATGCCGGTATCCTGTTGCGGAAAAAATCCCTTCGGCACGATGTTGTAGAGATAGATGTTCAGGCCGATGGTGGCGGCCAGCACCAGCAGCGTGATCACGCCGTGGTCCAGCGCGATGTTGAGGCTCCAGCCATAGGCGCGGTCGAGCCCGTCCACCGCCGCCTTTGCCCAGCGCGACAGCCGGCCCGGCGCACGCACGGGCCCGCGGGGTCGTGGCGGCAGGCGCGCGCTCATCATGGGCGTGAGCGTGAGCGACACCACCAGCGAGACCAGGATCGCCGCCGACAGGGTGACCGCGAACTCGCGAAAAAGCCGGCCGACGATGCCGCCCATGGCGAGAATCGGCACGAATACCGCGATCAGCGACAGGCTCATCGACACGACGGTGAAACCGACCTCGCGCGCGCCCAGCAAGGCAGCCCGCAGCGGCGCCATGCCCGCCTCGATATGGCGCGAGATGTTCTCCAGCATCACGATCGCATCGTCGACCACGAAGCCGGTGGCTACCGTCAGCGCCATCAGCGAAAGGTTGTTCAGGCTGTAGCCGCACAGATACATCACCGCGAAAGTGCCCGCCAGCGAGACCGGCACGGCCACCGCGGGGATCAGGGTGGCATGGGCGTTGCGCAGGAACAGGAAAACCACCATCACCACCAGCGCGACCGAAATCGCCAGCGCCCGCTCGACCTCGCGCAACGAGGCCTTGATCGTGGTGGTGCGCTCCATGGCCACCGTCAGGTCGATGGTCTGCGGAATCATCTGTCCCAGCAGCGGCAGCGTGGCCTTGATGCGATCGACCGTATCCAGAATGTTGGCGCCCGGTTGGCGTGTGATGATCAGCATCACCGCCGGCCTGCCGTTGAGCGAGCCGTCGTTGCGCAGGTCCTGGACCGAATCGACCACCTCGGCGATGTCGCCCAGGCGCACGGCCGCGCCGTTCTTGTAGCTGACGATCAGCGGCGCATACTCGCTGGCCGACTTGGCCTGGTCATTGGCATCGATCTGCCACCGGCGCTCGGCATCTTCGACCGAGCCCTTGGGGCGGTTCGCATTGCTCGCGGCGATGGCGCCGCGCACCGACTCGAGACCCAGCCCGACCTTGTTCAAGCGCGGCAGGTCCACCTGCACCCGCACCGCGGGCAAGGCGCTTCCGGACACGTTGACCGCCCCGACACCGTCCACCTGCGCGAGCTTCTGGGCCAGGACGGTCGCCGCGGCGTCGTACATCTGGCCGCGCGTGAGCGTGTCGGAGGTCAGCGCGAGGATCATGATGGGCGCGTCGGCCGGGTTGACCTTGCGATAAGTCGGGTTCGACGGCAGGCTGGAGGGCAGGATCACCCGCGCCGCGTTGATGGCCGCCTGGACATCGCGCGCGGCCCCGTCGATATCGCGCGACAGGTCGAACTGCAGGGTCACGCGTGTGGAACCAAGCGAGGAAGATGACGTCATCTCGGTGACGCCGGCGATCTTGCCCAGCGCGCGCTCAAGCGGCGTGGCCACGGTCGCGGCCATGGTTTCGGGACTCGCGCCCGGCAGGCTGGCCTGCACCGAGATGGTCGGAAAATCCACCTTCGGCAGCGGTGAGACGGGCAGCAGCAGAAAGCCGATCAGACCGGCCAGCGCCACCCCCAGCGATAGCAGGGTTGTCGCGATCGGCCTGCGGATGAAGGGGCCGGACAGGTTCATGGTTTGCCGCTCGCCAGGGTTTCCGGCCGGTTATCGACGGCATGGTCGTCGCCGAGTTCGCTCGGACCGGCGGTCGGCCGGCCGAATCGCGCTGACAATGCGTCGAACCACAGGTAGATGACCGGCGTGGTGAACAGGGTCAGGACCTGGCTCACGATCAGGCCGCCCACCATGGTGATGCCCAGCGGCTGGCGCAGTTCCGATCCGACACCGGTGCCCAGCATCAGCGGCAAGGCCCCGAGCAGCGCGCACATGGTGGTCATCAGGATGGGCCGGAAGCGCAGCAGGCAGGCTTCGCGGATCGCCTCGCGCGCCGATCTGCCCTGGCGGCGTTGGGCGTCAAGAGCGAAGTCGATCATCATGATGGCGTTTTTCTTGACAATGCCGATCAGCAGGATGATGCCTATGATGGACACCAGGCCGAGTTCGCTGCCGGAGACCATCAGGGCCAGCAGGGCGCCGATGCCCGCCGAAGGCAGGGTCGAGAGGATCGTCACCGGATGGATATAGCTCTCGTAGAGGACGCCCAATACGATGTACATGGTGACGATCGCTGCAATGATCAGCAGCACCTGGTTGGCAAGCGCCGCGCGGAAGGCCAGCGCGGCCCCCTGGAAGGCGGTGACGACGGTCGGCGGCAGTCCGATCTCGCGCTCTGCGGCCTCGATGGCCCTGACGGCATCTCCCAGCGCGACCCCGGGCGCCAGGTTGAACGAAATCGTGGACACCGGGAACTGGTCCAGGTGGTTGATGGCCAGCAATCCCTGGCGCTCCTCGATGCGCGCCACCGAGGATAGCGGCACCTGCACCCCGGACCCGGTCGCGGCGGCGCCCAACGCCGCCGAGGTGTTCGCGCCGGAAGGGGCCGCAGTGCCGGCGCCGCCGGCGGTGGCGGGAACGTAAAGGCTTTCGATCGCGGCCAGCGCATTGCGGGCGACGCTGTCGGCTTCCAGCACCACCCGGTACTGGTTCGACTGGGTGAAGATGGTCGAGATCAGCCGCTGGCCGAAGGCGTTGTACAGCGCATTGTCGATGGCGGCCGTGGTCACCCCCAGCCGCGCCGCCGCGTCGCGGTCGATGCGCACGAAGGCGACCAGGCCCTGGTCCTGCAGGTCGCCGGCCACATCGGTCAACTGCGGCAGCCCCTGCAGCTTTTCCACCATGCGCGGCACCCACAGGCTCAAGTTGGCGATGTCCGGGTCCTGTAGGGTGAATTGGTATTGGGTCCGGCTGACCCGGTCGTCAATGGTCAGGTCCTGCGACGGCTGCAGGTAAAGCGCGATGCCCGGCACGGCGCGCGCGGCCTCCGACAGACGCGACATCACCAACCC
>CANGUJ010000327.1 GCA_947456845.1 Burkholderiales bacterium
ATGCCGAGGCGGCCACCGCGCTGTCGCGCCAGGGCTACGCCTTCGTCGAGGTGCTCGAGGAACTGGACCTGCGCCTGCGCGTGAGCGCGCTGTTGCCCTGGTCGCGCTGGGTCACGCCCAGGATGCCGTCGCTCACCCGCAAGCGTTTCGATTCGCGTTTCTTTCTCGCGCGCGCGCCGACCGACCAGGTGGCGCGGCATGACAATCATGAAGCCACCGACAGCGTATGGATGAGTCCGCGCGCCGCCCTGGCGAGGTTTCGCGCCGGTGAGATCATGCTGGCGCCGCCGCAGCTGATGAGCCTGATCGAACTGGCCGCGCACCACAGCGTGGAAGCCGCCATGCACCCGGATGCGGTGCGCTGGCCGCGGCGCATCGACCCGCGACCGTTCGAGCATGAGGGCGCGCGGGCGGTGGCCTATCCCGGCGACCCGCTGCACGATCATCCGGAGCAGGTCATGCCCGGGCCGACGCGGCTGATCTTCCGCACAGGCCGCTTCCAGCCCTTCGACGGCCTGGACAGCCTGCCGGCCTGATCGCCATGGCGGGCGGCGCAGGCGTGCACCGTTGCGGCTGGGTCTCCGACGACCCGCTCTACATCCGTTACCACGATGAAGAGTGGGGCGTGCCGTCGCATGACGACCGGCATTTGTTCGAAATGCTGATCCTCGAGGGCGCGCAGGCCGGGCTGGCGTGGATCACCATTCTCCGCAAGCGCGAGAACTACCGAGCCGCGTTCGCAAATTTCGATGCGGCAAAGGTGGCGCGCTTCACCGAGGCCGACCAGCAGCGCCTGCTGGCCGACCCCGGCATCGTGCGCAACCGCGCCAAGGTGGCTTCGACCATCCTGAATGCCCGGGCGGTGCTGAAGATTCGCGAGGAGCATGGCTCTCTGGACGCCTTTGTGTGGCGCTTTGCCGGCGGCAAGCCGCGCACCAATCGCTGGAAATCCTACCGCGACGCGCCGGCCAAGACGCCCGAATCCGACGCGATGAGCAAGGCCCTGCTGGCCTATGGCTGCAAATTCGTCGGCTCCACCATCTGTTATGCATTCATGCAGGCCACCGGCATGGTGAACGATCACGAAACCGGCTGCTGTCGCTTTCATGACGTGGCACGCATAGGGAAAAATGAAGGAAAGAAATGAAGCTCGGACCCGACGCCAAAAACAACGAAGTCGCCGTGCCGCGTGACGCGGCCACCGTCCTCTTGCTGCGCGAGGCGGCGCGCGGTTTCGAGGTGTTCATGGTCAAGCGCAGCGGCCTCTCAGACGTGCTGGGCGAAGCGCATGTATTCCCCGGCGGCAAGATCGACGCGGCCGACAGTTCGCCCGCCGCCCTGGCACGGGTGCATGGGCTCGAAAACCTCGATGTGGCGGCGCTCGGCGAGCACATGCCGCGCGAGCGGGCCGCCGGCATGTTCGTGGCGGCGGCCCGCGAAACCTTCGAGGAAGCCGGCGTGCTGCTGGCGCACGGCGCGCCGGCCGATCTCCAGGCGGCGCGCGATCGCCTCAACGCCAAGGAGCCGCTGGCCGAGGTGCTGGCATCAATCGGCGCGATGCTCGATGCCGCCGCGATGGTGCCATGGGTGCGCTGGGTGACCCCGCCCATCCTGGCGCGGCGTTTCGATGCACGATTCTTCCTTGCCGTGGCGCCGCCGGAACAGTCGGCCGTGCATGACGATTACGAGGCCACGCACAGCGAATGGCTGGACCCGCGCGAGGCGGTGGAGCGCTGGGCCGCCGGCGCCATCAAGCTCGCGCCGCCCACCTACATGAGCCTCGCACATCTGTCCTTGTTCGACAGCGTGGGCGCGGCAATGGCCGATGCGCGCTCGCGCCGCCCGCCCGTGGTGCAGCCGCAGGCCTTCGAGGACGGCGGCGCGCGCTGCCTGGCCTTTCCCGGCGACCCCCTGCATCCGGTGCGGGCGCGCGCCATTCCCGGACCCACGCGCCTGAAGTGGGACGGTGAGAAATTCGTGCCGTTCTGAACAACGCCGCCGCCGCGCGGGAGGAGCAGAGATGAAGACAAACCGTGTCAAGGCGGCCCTTGCGGCCGGCGGGCGCGCCTACGGCGCCATGGTGTTCGAAATGTTCACGCCGGGGCTGCCGCAAATCCTGGCCAACGCCGGCGCCGACTATGTTCTCTACGACATGGAGCACACCGGGCTGGGTTTCGAGACCCTCAAGACGCAGTTCGCGCTGTGCCGCGGGCTGGACCTGGTGCCGATGGTGCGGGTGCCGCGCGGCGAGTATCACTTCATCGCCCGGGCGCTGGATATCGGCGCGCTGGGCGTGATGGTGCCGATGGTCGGCACGGCCGAGGAGGCGGCGCACATTGTGTCGTGCACGCGCTATCCGCCGCACGGCCGGCGCGGCGCCGCGTTCGGCTTCGCGCATGACGATTACCAGGGCGGCGACGTGGCGGCCAAGATGGCGGCCATCCATGCGCGCACCATGGTGATCGCGCAGATCGAAACCGCCGAGGGGCTGGCGAACGTCGAGGCGATTGCCGCCACCGAAGGCGTGGACGCCCTGTGGCTGGGGCATTTCGACCTGACCAACTTCATGGGGATTCCGGGGCAGTTCGGTCACCCGGACTACGTGGCGGCGGTCGGGCGGATCGCCAAGGCCTGCGAGTCGCAAGGCAAGGCGGCGGCGTACCTTGCCACCGATGAAACCCTGGCGCGCGAGTACATCGGCCGCGGCTACCGCCTGATGGGTTATGGCATCGACCAGTTGCTGCTGCAGGCGGCGCTGGCCAACGGAATGGCCGCGATGCGCGCGGCGGGAATGGCCGCGATGCCCGCGGCGGGGATGGCCGCGATGCCCGCGGCCGCGAAGGAGAGCTGACATGGTGGCCAAGTACAAGGTGGGGCTGACCCGCGACATTCTCGATTCCACCGGCAGGCCGGCGTTTGGCGCGGCCGCGCTGAAGATGCTGGATGACGCGCCCGACATCGATTGGGAATACCTGCCCGCCAAGGTCGCCGAGATCGGCCCCGACGAGGCGGCCGCCTACGACGCCATCTACGTGAATACGCCGCGGGTGACGGCGGCGGCGGTGGCCCGCGCCGACTGCCGCCTCAAGGTGGTGGCGCGCCACGGGGTGGGCTATGACTCGGTGGATGTGGCCGCGATGACCGCGGCCGGGGTGCTGGTCACCAACACGCCCGCCGCCATGCCGCGACCGGTGGCCACCATCGCGCTGACCTTCATTCTCGCCCTGGCGGGCAAGCTGGTGCTGAAGGACCGGCTCACCCGCAGCGGGCGCTGGCATGAGCGCATGGACAACATGGGCACCGGGCTCACCGGCCGCACGCTGGGCGTGATCGGCGCCGGGCGCATCGGCAAGGAACTGCTGCGCATGGCCCGCACCTTCGACCTGAAACTCATCGCCGCCGACCCCTATGCCAGCAGCGTGGAGCTGGGCTACCTCGGCGCGCGCAAGGTCGACCTCGACACGCTGATGGCCGAGTCCGACTTCATCGTCGTGGCCGCGCTCCTCGACGAGGGCACCCGCCACCTGGTGGGGGCGAAGCAGTTCGCGCGCATGAAACCGAGCGCCTGTTTCATCAACGTGGCGCGCGGGCCCATCGTCGACGAGAAGGCGCTGATCGAGGCCCTGCGGGAGGGCCGCATGGCCGCCGCCGCCACCGACGTGTTCGAACAGGAACCGGTGGACCCGGCCAATCCGCTGCTGACCATGGACAACGTGATCGTTACCCCGCATTCGCTGTGCTGGACCGACGAGTGCTTTCACAACATGGCCTCCATCGGCCTGGCCAGCATCGTCGACGCGCTCTCGGGCAAGCGGCCCGAGTTCGTGGTCAATCGCGAGGTGTTGAGCCATTCGCGGCTGGGCCTGGCCTGAGGGTGGCGCGATGTTCAGCGGCATCTACCCCATCCTCTACGCGTTCTTCGACGCCGCCGGGGCGCTCGATGAAGCCGCGATGCGGCGCCAGATCCGCGCATGTGTCGCCCATCCCTGTCATGGCATCGCGGCGCTGGGTCTGGCCACCGAGGTGGGCAAGCTCAGCGCCGACGAGAAGCGCCGCATCATCGAATGGCTGGTCGACGAAAGCGCGGGACGCAAGCCGCTGGCCGTCACCGTATCCGGCGACACGGTGGACGAGCAGGCGGACCTGGCGGCCTTCGCGGCGAGCGCCGGCGCGCAGTGGCTGATCCTGCAGCCGCCGCGCGACCGCACGCAGCCGGAGGGCTTCTACTTCGATTTTTTCGCCGAGGTCATGGCGCGCACCGGGCTGCCGTGCGCCATCCAGAACGCGCCCGAATACCTGGGCGTGGGATTGACCCCCGCCTCGATCGCCCGGCTGGCGGGCCTGCGCGCCAATTTCGTCCTGCTCAAGGGAGAGGGGCCGGCGGTGCACATGCGCGCGGTGATCGAGGCCAATCCAGGCATGGCGGTGTTCAACGGCCGCGGCGGGCTGGAACTGACGGACAACCTGCGCGCCGGCTGCGCCGGCATGGTGATCGGTGTGGACAGCTTCGACTGGCAGGCACGCGCCTTCGATGCGTATCGCGCCGGCGAGCAAGACGGCGCCGAGGCCGCCTATCGCGCGCTGTTGCCCGGCGTCGTGTTCATGATGCAGTCCATCGATCATCTGGTCTGCTACGGCAAGCGCATTGCCGGGCACCGGCTCGGCGTGGCCGTGCATGACCGGGCGCCTGCGCTGGCGCCAACCGCATTCGGCCTCGAGTGCGCGGCGCGCTTCGCCCACGCGCTCGGGCCGCTCGCATGAGGGCGGCGGACGGCGCATCCTTCGCGCCGCCGTTGCGGTGAATCCGCTAGAATCAAAAGAGGGGAGTTCAAGCCGTGTCCTTGTGTGTATGGACAGGCCGTAGCCGGCACAAAGAACCGTTGGCGCGGCTCGGCCGGGCCGCAAGGCGGCCTGCCTGGGGTCGGGCTGCACGAAAC
>CANGUJ010000328.1 GCA_947456845.1 Burkholderiales bacterium
ATTCCAGGAAACCGTGGTCACGCGCCGCACGCCGTTCGACGCCTTCCGCGACGCCCTGCTGCGCAACGACAGGCAAGCCATGGCGCGCTATCCGCAAGCCGCCCAGCGCGGCCTGCGGATCTTCGTCGGGCGCGGCAACTGCGCGATCTGCCATTTCGGCCCGACCTTCAGCAACGGCGAGTTCGCCGACGTCGGCATCCCGTTCTTCGCCGCGCCGGGGCGCGTCGATCCCGGCCGGCATG
Organism: Burkholderiales bacterium; assembly: GCA_947456845.1. Lineage (GTDB taxonomy): Bacteria > Pseudomonadota > Gammaproteobacteria > Burkholderiales > JAEUOS01 > JAEUOS01. The sequence continues at coordinate 243 of CANGUJ010000328.1, forward strand.
CCGGCATCCGGCAGGTCGCGGAAAGCCCGTTCAACCTGCTCGGACGCCACAACGACGACCCGACCCGCGCCAACGCCGTCGCCACCCGGCACCTGCGGCTCGAGCATCGCCACTGGGGAGAATTCAAGGTGCCGGGGCTGCGCGACGTTGCGCGCACCGCGCCCTACATGCACGCGGGAAGCCTGGCGACGCTGGCAGACGTCATCGCCCATTACTCGGCGTTGAACGAGGACCGCCTGCATGCCGACGGCGAGCGGATACTCAGGCCGTTGCGCCTTGATCCCGGCGAGGCCGCCGACCTGGTGGCCTTTCTGGAGACGCTGTCGTCGGCGCCAGCACCGCCAAGGCGCGAGCGGCGCGCCGCCAACGGCCGTCCCTGAACGGCCCGACGCGCTATAGTGAAAGTCCAGTTCCGCACCCTGTATTCCGGAGTCCACGCCATGTCCCCACCCGACCGATTCGCTTCGCTCAGGCATGCCGTGCTCGCCCTGGGACTCGCCCTCCTGGCGCTCGCGCCGGCCTTCGCGCAGCCCTTTCCCGCCAAGCCGGTCAAGGTCATCGTCACCTTCCCGCCCGGCGGCACGCCGGACATCTACGGCCGCATCCTGGCCCAGGAGCCCGCCACGCTCTGGAAACAGAATGTGGTGGTGGAAAACAAGACCGGCGCCACCGGCACCATCGGGACCGATTTCGTGGTCAAGGCCCCGCCCGATGGTTACACCCTGCTGTTTGCCGCGGACGCCTCGATCACCCTGGCACCCAACCTGGTGAAGAACATTCCCGACACCCCGGTGCGCGACCTCACCCCGATCGCCAACGTGGCCGCCGGTCCGTTCGTCCTCCTCGCCAACCCGGCCTTCGCCCCCAACGACATGAAGGAGTTCATCGCGCTGGCCCGGCAGCAGCCCGGACGGATCAGCTATGCCTCCTCCGGGCCCGGCGGGCAGCAGCATCTCTCCATGGAGACGGTCAAGCATATGGCCGGACTGGACGTGGCGCATATTCCCTACAAGGGGTTCGGCCAGGCGCTGGACACCGTGCTCGGCACGCCCGAGGAATTCGCCAGCCAGGTGCGGACCGATCTGGAGAGCTGGGCCCGACTGATCAAGGCCGGCAACATCGAGGTGGACTAGCCGGGGCCGAGCCCCGGGGGGGGGTGCGACAATCGGGACGACCGACGCCCTCTTCCTGGAAGCTGCCCGCATGCGCTCCACCCGCGCCACCGCCGCCCTGTCACGCCTGAACGTACGCTGTCCCGACCAGCATTACACCCTCAGCAGTACCGCGACCGGGCTGTTTTTCCTCAGCCGTCAGACCGAGGCCGGCGAGGAGCAGGTGTGCGCCGGCATGCCGCTCGACGAATTCGTCGCCTTCGTCAACGGGCTCGGGCCGCAAACGGTCCGGCGGGTGACCAGGAACGATGCGGCGTTCGAGAAGCAGCTCGTCCGCAAACCCCGGACCTGACGCCATCGACGGTGTCGACCGGGCGTCGCTTGCCTACGGGCAGGATGGACCGGACTCGATTGACAGACTGACGGTGGATGCTGTAAATTTTTCGTTAGCTAACTGATGTTTTGTTGGTAAAACAACCGTCCCCAATCCCGCATATGCCGATGCTGCCCCGCAGCCTTCCGCGGATCGCATTCGCCACGCAGCCTTTCGCGCGCGACCCTTGCTCATCAAGGGTTGCCGCTGCAAGGCAGCTTGCCCGGGCCCTCAACCGACCCAACCGACCACCGATGATCAAGACATGAGCGACAGCAACCCGAGCGCGCGAGCCGGGGACGGCTGGCATGAAGTCGCCGAGCTTTCCCAACTGGATCCCGAGTTCCCCCTTGGCGTGGAGGTGGAGGGCACCAAGATCGGCATCTACCAGTGCGGCGACGCGGTGCATGCGCTGGAGGACATCTGCCCCCATGCCTTCGCGCTCATGTCGCAGGGCTATGTCGAGGACGGCGTCGTCGAATGCCCGCTGCACGGGGCGCGTTTCGAGATCGCCGGCGGCAAATGCCTCAATGAGATCGGCCAGCGCGACCTGCGGGCCTATCCGGTGCGCGTGATCGACGGACGTATCGCCGTCAAGGTCGGGGGCTGAGACCGATGCCCGCGCCGTCCCCGGCGCTGGTGGGCCACCGCGTGCTGGTCACCGGGGGCGCGCGCGGCCTGGGCGAGACGTTCGTGCGCGCCCTGGTTGCAGCGGGCGCCCGGGTGGCGTTCGGCGATGTGCTGCACGAGCGCGGTGAACAGCTTGCCGCCGCCGTCGGGGCCCACTACATCGCCATGGACATGGCCGATCCGCGGGGCATCGATGCCGGCGTCGCCGCCGCGGCGGCCGCGCTCGGCGGCCTCGACGGCCTGGTCAACAACGCCGCCATCACCAATTCCGGCGGCAGGACCATGGCCGAACTCGATGTCGAGACCTGGGACCGGGTCATGGCCGTCAATGTGCGCGGCGTGTGGCTGGCCAGCCGCGCCGCCCACCCGCACCTCAAGGCTTCCGGACGCGGCCGAATCGTCAACCTCGCCTCCGACACCGCCCTGTGGGGCGCCCCGCGCCTGATGGCCTATGTGTCGAGCAAAGGCGCGGTGATCTCGATGACGCGCTCGATGGCGCGCGAACTCGGTGACGACGGCATCGCGGTCAATGCGCTCGCGCCCGGTCTCACGCTGGTGGAGGCCACCGAGTACGTGCCGGAAGCGCGGCACCGGTACTACCAGGACGGACGCGCCATCAAGCGCGCCCAGATGCCCGATGACCTGATCGCCGCGCTGCTGTTCCTGCTCGGGCACGGCAGCGGCTATTTGACCGGCCAGGTGCTGCCGGTCAACGGCGGATTCGTGATGCACTGAATCCGGATACGAGACAACCGAAGGAGAACGCAATGAGCGCACGCCCCGAAGCAGCCAATCAGCCGGTGTTCAACGAGCGCGGCCTGATGGACCCGCTGATCCCGCCCGAGGCGGAGATCCAGCAGTCGATGATGCAGAAACCCGGCCAGAGCTTCGCCGACTGGATGGAGTCGCGCGTCGCGCGCCGCGCCACCCGCCGCTACGACTGGGATGCGCTCAAGTTCCAGGCCGACTACGACCCGAAGTACCGCCGCGCGCAGATGCGCTATGTCGGCACCGGCGGCACCGGCGTCGCCGCCGACAGCAACACCGTGCCCTCCGCGCATTTCACCTTCTCGACCATGGTGATCCCTGCCGGCCATGTGGGCCCCTCGCACATTCACTACGACGTCGAGGAAATCTTCTTCGTCATGCGCGGCGCCATGAAGGTGATCTGCGAGAAGGACGGCCAGCGCTGGGAAGGCGTGGTGGGCGAACGCGACCTGATCTCCGTGCCGCCCGGCGTCTATCGCGAGGAGCACAACATCGGCGACGAGGACGCGCTGATGTGCGTGATGCTCGGCTCGCCCAGACCCATCACGCCCACCTATCCGCCGGATTCGCCGCTGGCGAAGATTAAGCGCAACAAGTGACAGGGACATGCCGATGACGCTGGCCGAACAACTCCTGGCCTACCCCGCCGCGACGGTGGAGGTGCCGGGCGGATGCGTCGAGTACCGCCACGCGGGGGCGGCGCCGGGAAGCGCACCGGCGCTGGTCCTGCTGCACGGCATCGGCTCGGCCTCGGCCAGCTGGCTGGCGCAGTTGCGGCACCCGGCCCCCGGCCGATGCACGCTGGCCTGGAACGCACCCGGCTACGGTGCCAGCACGCATCTGTCCGGGGACGCCCCGGCGGCGGCCGACTATGGCCGACGCGTCTGGGCCTGGCTCGACGCGCTGCGGGTGACCGAGGCCGTGCTGGCGGGCCACTCGCTAGGCGCCCTGATGGCCGCGGCGGCCGCCCTGCAGGCGCCGGGCCGGGTCAGGCGCCTCGTCCTGCTCGCCCCGGCCCTCGGCTATGCCGACGCGGAGCCGGCGGTGCGCGAGGCGAAGATGCGCGAACGGCTGTTCAACCTGGAAACCCTCGGTCCGGCCGGGATGGCCGAAAAGCGCGGCGCGGCCATGCTGTCGCCCCATGCCGACGCCGAGCAGGTCGGGTTCATCAAGGCGGTCATGGCGCAGGTCGACCCGCGCGGCTACGCGCAGGCCACCCGCATGCTGGCGGCCGGCAGCCTGGTGCGCGACCTGGCGCAGATCACCTGCCCGGTCACCGTTGCCTCGGGCAGCATGGATACGATCACCCCGCCGCAAGGCTGCCGGCGCGCCGCCGCGGCGGCGCGCACCACGCTCGTCGACGTGGGCCCGGTCGGGCATGCCTGCGCGCTTGAGGCCGCCGATGCGGTCGACCGGCTGCTGGCGGAGGCGATGGCATGAACGCCCCCGTGCGCATCACCGTCGGCGAACTTGCCGTGCGTTTCCTCGAAGCCTGCGGCACGCGCGCCGCCTTCGGCGTGATCTCCATCCACAACATGCCGATCCTCGACGCCTTCAATGCGCGCGGGGACATCCGCTTCGTCCCGGCGCGCGGCGAGGCCGGCGCCTGCAACATGGCCGATGCGTACGCGCGCGTCACCGGCACCCTGGGCGCGGTGATCACCAGCACCGGCACCGGTGCCGGCAACGCCGCCGGCGCCCTGATCGAGGCGATGACCGCTGGCACCCCGCTGCTGCCCCTCACCGGGCAGATCGACCCCCCCTATTTGGATCGTGATCTCGGCTTCATCCACGAGTCCCCCAGACAG
>CANGUJ010000329.1 GCA_947456845.1 Burkholderiales bacterium
GCGACCGTGCGCGCGGCGTGTTTCCCTGGGGCGACCATGACGAGCGCTTCGACGCGCGCGGCCATCCCAACGAATTCAACCGCTTCGGCTGGGTGGTTGAAATCGATCCCTTCGACCCGCAGGCGGTGCCCGTCAAGCGCACCGCGCTCGGCCGCGCCGCGCACGAAGGCGCCACGACCACGCTCACGCGCGATGGCAGGGCGGTGGTGTACATGGGAGAAGACGCGCGCTTCGAGTACATCTACAAGTTCGTTAGCCGGGACCGCGTGCGCGAAGGCGGCTTCAAGGCCAACCGCGACCTGCTCGACCATGGCGTTCTGTATGTGGCGCGCTTCAACGCGGACGGGCGTGGCGAGTGGCTGCCCTTGATCCATGGCAGCGGCGGCCTGGTGGCGGCAAACGGGTTCGCCGATCAGGGTGAGGTCGTGGTGAAGGCCCGCCAGGCGTCGGACCGGCTGGGCGGCACCAAGATGGACCGGCCCGAATGGATCGCCATCGATCCGCATTCCGGCGAGGTGTACTGCACGCTGACCAACAATTCGCAGCGCGGGCAGGAGCGCTTTCCGGCGGCCGACGCGGCCAACCCGCGCGACAACAACGCCATGGGGCATATCATCCGCTGGAAGGAGGACGGCGATTTCGACGCAACCGCCTTTTCCTGGAACCACCTCCTGCTGGCGGGGGACCCGGCGAATGCGCGGGCCGAAGCCAGGGGCAACATCCGGGGCGACATTTTCGCCTGCCCGGACGGCCTCGCCTTCGACAGCCGCGGCGTATTGTGGATTCAGACCGATGCCCACGCCTCGCAGATGAACAAGGGCGAGTTCGAGCGCATCGGCAACAACCAGATGCTGGCCTGCGACGTGGCGTCCGGCGAGGTGCGCCGCTTCATGACCGGGCCGGTCAATTGCGAGGTGACCGGTGCGGTCATGACGCCGGACTGCCGCGCGCTGTTCGTCAATATCCAGCATCCCGGCGAGTTTCCGGGCGACCGCGCCGACCCTGCCGATCCGCTGCGTTACTCGAGGTGGCCGGACGGCAGCGGCCGGCCGCGCAGTTCCACCGTGGTCATCACCCGCGTCGATGGCGGGATGGTGGGCACCTGAGCCGTCAGGGGCGCCGGGCGCGGTCAGGCACCGGTGTCGTGACGGCCGCGCACGCGATCTTTGAGCAAGGCGACGCGGGCGGCGTGCCCGTCAGGAAGCCAGTCGAAGTGCACGAGGTGGCGGGCGAGGTAATCGTAGTCTTTGGTCATCAGACGCCACCAGATCACCTGGTTGTTGGGGACGCCGCTGAACACCAGCACCTCGTGTTCCGCAAAGTGGCGCCAATCGGCCCGGAAGCGCGCCGGCATGTCGGCCCAGTGCAGGCCCGGCCAGCGATGGTGCAGCGCGTGGTAGCCGTCGTTGAAGCAGCGCCGGTTGTGGCTGGCATTGACCAGCAAGGTGGCCTGCTGCAGGCGCGGGTCTCGCGGCGCCGGATGAATGAACGCGTGCTGTGCCCAGTTGCCGGCCATCAGGAAGAAGCGCGTCAGGACGTACGGCAGCACGAACACGACGCAGGTTGCCGCGGGTGATCGCCAGTAGAGTAGCGCGACCAGCGTGAAAAATGCGAGCGAGCCGGCAGCGTAGCGAGCGAGCGCAGCGCGCCGACCGGCGCGCCACAGGTATGCGGCCAGGCCGAAGTTGTCGAGGGTCATGAAGCGCAGCCAGTAGCGCAGGAAATCCGCCGCGCTGTCGCGCCGGTAACCTAGGGTAGAGGACAGGTCGCAAGCGCGGTTGTTTTCAGCGTGGTGCATCAGCACATGTTGCGGAAAATAGGCGAATGGCTGCAAGCCGTACAGCAACGGCATGCCGTGGCGGATGTAGCGGTCGAGCCAGCGGCCTCCGGCGGCGAAGGATGCCCGGTGCGACAGCGCGTGGACCATGAGCATCACCGGCCCGCCGAGCTTCGCGTACAGAAGCCACAGGTAGGGCGGTGCCAGGAGCCAGGCGCACCAGGCCGGCACCGCGTAGACGAGGCAGGCGGCGGGCAGCAATGCGGCGCTGGCCGAGCAGGCGAGGCGCACGAAGACCAGGTCGCGCGGATCTTTCAGCCAGTCCAGGCAGGCACGTTCGAGCCGGTTGCGCGGCGTATCGCCGACCGGTGCCGGATCGTGAAGTGTCAACGGCGGCCGGTCCGCGCCGGCATATCCTGAAAGCGGCGCGACAGACTGCGGCGCGGTCGGTGCGACGGCGCCGGCGGGGTTCCCCGGCGCTGCACGCCGCTCCACGCAGGGCACGGTGCCGGTGCCGAACAGGCGATCCCAGAAGCGGGTGCTGACGCCGAAATTGCCGCGTGGATCATGGTGATGGGCATGATGGAAGCGCGCCAGGTCCCGCAGGATGGGGCTGCCGCCGGCGCGATGCAGCCACCGGTGCACCGCGCGAAAGTAGGCGTACTGCAGGAAACCTCCGGCGACCACCGCGTGGGCAACCTCCGCCCGGCCCGTGAGCAGGTAGGCCGCGATCCAGGCCGCGATGTGAAAGCCGAACGGCGCGAGATATGACACCGCGTCGAGCTGGTGCTCGGCGGGGCGGTCATGATGGCGCGCATGGACGCGCGCAAAGCGCGGCGCGCCATGCAGGAAATGGCGATGCAGCGCGTACTCGGCGAACGAACCGGTGACCCAGCCGGCAGCGCAGGCGAGGAGCGCCGGTAGTGTTCCCGCGGGCAAGGCCAACGCCATCAGCACGAACGCCCCGCCGACCTGCACGACATAGTGGGACACACTTAGCAGAAGGCGCGTCATGCTTCGCGTGCCCGGTCCCAGGTTTCCAGTGCCGCCATGCTGCAGGCGTATCCGGCGTCGACGATGCGATCGATCGCGCCCCAGTCGGCCACGTCGATGCCGGGCATGTCCGGCGCTATCACCAGGGCCGCATGCTGGTCGACGCGGCCGGCATGATTGGCCGACGCGAGCAGCATGGCCCGCACCAGAATGCGCGCGAGGCCCGGCGCGGCCCCGGCACGGCCGCCCAGGAGCAGCCTCCAGCCGGAGAGGTCGGTGTCGTCGGGAAGCGTGGTCGACAGCGGCGCGGCCCCGCTGACGTTGACCGCGATGACCGGCCCGGCATTGATGCGTCGGGCCACATCGGCGGGGACGTTGTTCACGAGCCCACCGTCGACGAACAGGTCGCCACCGGCGACCACCGGCGGCACGATGCCGGGCACGGCATTGCTGGCCAGCACCCAGCGGCGCAGCGGCCCGCGCTGCATCACCTCGAGCGAGCCGCGGGTGAGGTTGCATGCGGTGCAAAAAAAGCGCACTGGCAGATCCTCGATAGTTCCTTCGCCGAACAGGTCATGCATCATGGCGCGCAGCCGCCGGCCCGACAACAGGGACACCAGCGGCAGGGTCAGGCCGCTGAAGGGGCGCTTGCTCAGCGCGGCCGACAGGATGTCATGGATTTGCCGTGCACCCAGTCCGGCGGCCGCCATCGCGCCGACCACGGCGCCCATGCTGGAGCCGCCGATGCAATCGACCGCGATATCGGCCTCGGCCATGGCGCGCAGGCTGCCCACGGCGGCCAGCGCGCGCGCCCCGCCGCCGCCGAAGACCACACCCACCGAATGGCCCAGCAAGTGCCGGGCGAGCCGCCGCAGGGTGCCGGTGTCGCCGCGTATGGCGTGATGATGGCAGGTGAAATCGTGCCGGTCCAGCCAGCCTGCCGTGTCGCGTATGGGTACGCCCGGTTGATGCACGCGCACCAGTTCGCACTGCCGCGCCGCGGTGCCGCCACCGCGCGCAGCGAGATACGTGAGCCACGCCGATGTCGGCGCGGCGCTGGAATCGGCCACCGCGAGGATGCGGTCCGCCTGCCGCACACACAGACGCGACCAGGCATCCGGGGCCGCGCGGGCCGCCGATCTGCCAGCGCCTTCTGCGCTGTCCTCGCCCACGTACACCAGCAGCCGATGGTGCTGCTCCCGCTCGTTGAGCCACGCGGTAATGTGTGCTTCGTTCGGGCCGCCGAGGCAGCCTGGATGGGCCCGCTCGATGTCCTCGCGGGTGACCAGCAAGGCATCGCCGAACTGCGCGAGCGCGTCGCGCAGTTCGGCGACGAACATCCTGACGGGCGCGCCCGGGTGCGCGCCCAGCACCGCGATGGTCGACAGGCGCTCGACATCCTGGCGTGCGGGACTCGCGAGGCGGCGGATCAAGATCTGGATGAACTGCCGGGTCACGCTCGGGTGCCGCTGCATGAACGACAGGAACCCCTGATTAGAGATCCGCACCAGGCGCGCGTCACGCAGGGCCGTGACGGTGGCCGTGCGCAGGCCGCCGCCTAGCAGGCTCATCTCGCCAATCATCTCGCCGCGGCCGATCTCGCCGATGCGGCGCGGCCCATCCGTTCCTGCGCGCGAGGCGGCGAGCCGGCCGCTCATCAGGATATAAAGGGCATCGGAAGCCTCGCCTTCGCGCATCAGGGTGTCGCCGCCTGCGATCTCGACGTGCTCGAACTCGTCGCCGAGGTGCGCGAGCAGGTCGGCGTCCAGGTCGGGATACAGGCGTCGCAGGTCGGCTTCGAAGCCGGCGGCTTGCGGCGCGCTGCCGCGCGTGGATGGCGAGGGTGCTTTCATCGGCGGGCGGCGTGCCGTATTGGTCGGACGCTCGCGTGTATCAGTCGGCCACCAGCATGCCGCGATAGACGGGTGTGACCACACCGCGCTTGCGGGTGTGGAAGCGCACCGGTATCGATTCGATCCGGCCGCGGTTGTTGTGCTGCACGTGAAAGTGCAGGTGCGGGCCGCTGGACTGCCCGGTGTTGCCGGAGGCGCCCAGCCGCCGGCCTTCCTCGACGCGCTCGTGAAGCGCGAGGTCCGGCGCGATCGCCGAAAGATGCGCGTAGTCGGCCCAGGTGCCA